>JACXTO010000113.1 GCA_016919565.1 Methanomassiliicoccaceae archaeon
AAAGAACCGGGCGCTTCCGCAATTTCCTTCTCTTCAGCGGCTGCCATAAGCTATCCTCCATTGGGTGGACAATGAGTCGGCTGAGGATTGTATATGACGTATATGAATGCTACTTCGAATTCTGAAAAATTTAATGGCGTCGAGAATGCGTCCAGCCTGTGAAGTTTAACCTTTGTTAATAAGAGAGTCGGCCCGGAGCTTACGGCGCCTCGGGGTACTTCGTCATGTCCTCAGCCGATGGGGACTGCAGTCCTCATCGTTCAGGCCCATGACATCCCATCTCACTCATCGAGCGCCCGTTCAAGCGAACGTTTGCTTCGGTGACGGAATCCGCAGCACTTGCTCGGGGACCGCAGTTCCCCGATAGCCACTTTGGATTGTGGTTTCTAGGCCACAAATGGGACCAGACTTCTTTGGCGACGTCCTCAAACGCCGCAGGATCCTATCTGGTTTCCCCCAGATGCATTTCGCCTCCGGGCCAAAATAATGATTGGTCGCGCATCATAAATAGGTTATCTTCACAGCGTTACGGCCCGATGAATCGCAATGCTCATGCTGGCGCCTATTACATTTCCACAATGGTAGAGAAATGCCCGGAGTATGTGCGGAATCAGGCGTCGGCTCAGTGGCCCTCGAACCACCATTCCTCAAAATGGTGTCCGTCGTTTGGGCGACTGGTCGTCCATTTCGCACGCGATTTCCGCTGCGGGATTTACTCGCGGAGCGGTTCGGTCGAATCCACCCATCGCCTCCCGATGATTTATGCATCGTGGCAGGGCGAAACACCGCCATGAAGGCAGTGCATAGACCTCGCGCAGATTATGAAACGCCAAGGCGTTTCCGTTCTCCGCGCGTTGCCTGATCCCTTCGCGCCTCCGGGCAATCTAATGTATTTGTCGCGCGAATTATTTATAGATTGGCTCCCTACCACGATCAAGCAAAATGATTAAACTATTAATATAATAATAATTATATCAATATTATTGTGCCAGTCCGCAACCCCGCATATCAACGTCTTATGCGGATTCGCAACCTTCGTGATGGAATTGCGCAACGATCAGAAGAGATCAAACCGATTCGGGAAATCGCCTATTTCTTCATTTGAGCGATCTGATTTCGAGTCTCGCGGATCTTCTCGTTCAATCGCTCGATGTGCTCTTCAATCCTTGCCTTCACGCGATCGTACTGCGACTGGTCGATCTCGTGTCGTTTGAGCATCTTCTCGGCCCCTTCGAGGTCATTTCGATATTCTCCTTTGACAGCGTTCAGCTCCTTGAGCTTCTTCTCTAGTCTCTCAGCGCTCGGACCGAACATTTGCCTCGCCTCGCCCGATTAATCCAGACGATATATTGCGCAAAGACGATTTAACCCTAGCGCTTGAGCGGGTCAGTCCCCGAGAAGACCGATAGGCATCCGGGAACGCGAGATACCGAAGCCTATCCAGGCCAGTCCTTCTTGAGCAGATGGAGATGGGTCGAGCAGCCGCAATCGGACGATCCGAAGCCAGGCGCGATCGGGAGCGCAACCCTCTCGACGGCTTCATTGATCCTGCATTCCAGACTTTCAGGCGATTCGAAGATGATCGCCCCCTCAACGCGGGCTTCTGCCCGAAGGTAGTCGATATGCCAATGCAACTTCCTTCCGCCAACCATGTGCCGGTTGACCCGAGCCTCCCAACCACCCAAGGCCGATCCGACATAGGCGTAAAGGCCTGCCGGGAAACCGATCATCCCCAGCTTGCCAATGGAGATGGACTTCTTATCTGGCAGCCTCAAGAAAAGGATGTATGAGCCTGGCTGACCCCTCATCGATCCTCCTGATTCACCGTCAAGGTGCAATTTGCAATAATGTCGGCCATGCCTAAGGGGAGTTCAGCTTGCTTGCGAGCTTGACCACCCTGTCGCCCAACCCGCGCGCCTCCTTCATCGCCTTCTCTTCCCTGGCAACCGCACCCAGCTCGCGTGAGTATGACTGGACGAAGGCCTTCCCAGGCAATACCATGCCCTGCAGCGTCATGAAGTCCATCAGGTAGGCGGCCGAGAACTCGTGGCCTGCTCGTCCACCGACGGTAATGGCGGCGCCGACCTTGTTCTCCAGCTTCCTTCCCGTCTTCGCCAGGAAGTATGTCCTGTCGATCAGCGACTTCGTTTGGGAGGTTATCATCCCGAAGTAGATGGGGGAGCCGATGATTATCGCGTCGGCAGAGGTCAGCTTGGGGTATAACGCCTGCATGTCATCATCGATCACGCACTTCCCCCCTTCCCCGCATTGGGGGCAGGCCCTGCACCCTTCGATGCACTTGCCGCTCAGCCCAATGAACTCCACTGTCGCGCCGGCCAGCCGAGCTCCCTCGAGCGCCTCCTTCACGATGATGTCCGTGTTGCCGTTCTCTCGAGGGCTTCCAGATATGCCAAGAACTCGCATCCTCTCACCTTGAACGACAATAATCGCCTAACGGGCTTAATACGTTCGCCTGCGAGATTCGGCCTATGATGGTTGAGCGGCTTTATCACGCGTTTGCAATTGGGCCATCGTCAGGATCCGGATCATGGTGCTGCCTCCGAGCCTGGAAGGGGCGATAGTCGTCAGGTCCCTCAGCTTCCTCCCGAAGATGTCTATGTCACCCAGCATATCCTTGCATTCGTCGTACGGTATCTTGACCCTCAGCCCATCCAAATGAAGGACGATCGGGGAGGGGCGCAGGTTCTGCTTCACGGCCTCGAGCTCGTCGACCCTTTGCTTCACCTCGGCCGGATGAACGCAGAGCGGATCCTCGTCGATCAGCTTACGGCGCTTGAATATCGCCGCATCGACGGCCGTGGCCGTCTCCTCTAGCTTCGCGATCTCATCCGCTCGCCTCATCCGCTCGGCCTTCCGCCCAACGCCGCATACCACCGCTTCGCAGTTCGGCAGGGTCTTGATGTCCGGTCCACAGACCACGATCACCGGGATCTCAATGTCCTCGAAAAGCCGCACCTTCTCCTTCATGATGCAGTCGGCGAAGTTGCCCAGGATGAAGACCGCGGCGTCATACTCCTCGATGAAGGCCTTCTCGTCGGCGGTGATCTGCGCCGTGGCCCTTCCCTTGCCTCGTGCCAGGCCCATTACCACCGTGATCGCCCCGTAGCGGCGAAGGTGTTCGGCGATGTCGCAAACCGGATGGGGCATGTGGTGCCTTCCCAGGGTGGGCGCCACCACCGCGATCTCCGTTCCGGCCAGGGGCACTTCCACCAGCTTCCCCCCAAGCTCCTTGGTCTTGCTCTCTATGATCGGCCTGTCCTCGGAAGGGATGGCGATGGTGACGGTTATCGCCACCTGCAGCTGCGTCTTCTGGATAACGAAACCTCCGATGTCCTCCACCAGCTCGTAGAGCTCGTTGACGCGGTAGACGCCACCATCGAACATCAGGACCTCGTACATCAGGCCTCCTCCTCTTCGTCCTCTTCCTCCGATACGGAGTCGTCCTCCGATATCGTCGAGGTCTCCATCTCCTCCTGCAGCTGCTTGGCCATCGAGATCATCTCCTCGACCATCACATGCTCGGTGGCAGCGATGGTCATGACCGTGTCCGAGGCCAGGGTATGGTGAACCTTGAACCCCTCTGGCATCAATCTCCACAGGGCGTCCAGCAGTTCCTTCTTCAGCTCCTGTCCCGGGTCCAGCTCCATATTCTTCAGCTGGTCCGGCTTGATGCCGTGGCAGAGTATCTCCAGGCGGCTGAGCTGCTCGATGCGCTCCCGCCCGAAGCGCTTCCACAGGTTGGCCAGGAGGACCGGAGCATACGACTCATTGGTGATGTTGAGGTAGGTGTGGTCGCCCTTCGCCTCCACGCTAGCGATGTCTTCAAGCCGCACGGTCGTCCTGGCTTTGCGCGTCCGGACGCCGATTAGGAACAACGGCTTCTCCGGGAGGATCACGATCCTCGCCTCCTCGATGCGATTGGCTAGCCCCAGGTCGACCAGGATGCGCTTGAACAGGTCGGCGTACAACTGGTTGCCGTAATCCTCTGTTCCCTTCACCGAGATGTTCATCTGTGCCCCTCGAGGAATCCGGACGAGAGCAGGGCCGCTCCGACCGATCCGATGTACTGCGAATTAGGCGGCACGATCGGCTTCGAGCCGACCACATTTCCGACCGCCTTCACTAGACCGGAGATCAGAGAGGTGCCGCCCACCTGGATCACCGGTTGGCGGACATCTATCTCCTGGAGCTGCTGCTCGTACACTTGGTCGGCGACGCTTTGGCAGGCCGCCGCAGCAACATCCTCGATGGTCTGACCGGCCGCCAAGGAGGTCACCAGGTCCTGTATCCCGAAGATGGAGCAGTAGGAGTTCATCGGCACCTTCCTGGCATCGCCCCTGTCGGCCAGCGCGCCAAGCTCCGTGATATCGACCTTTAGACGCTTGGCCGTCAATTCCAGGAAGCGCCCGGAGGCGCCTGCGCAGATCCCTCCCATGGTGAAATTGTCCGGGATGCCGTCCCTGACCGTTATGGCCTTATTGTCCATGCCCCCGATGTCGATGATCGTTGCCTCTCCTTTCTGCCGGTCGGCCAGCCAGACCGCGCCCTTCGAGTTCGTGGTCAGCTCCTCCTGGATGAGTTGGCAGTTCAGCTTCTTGCCGATGGTGTATCGCCCGTAGCCGGTGACCCCGATGGCCTCCAGCTCGGAACGCTTCACCCCCGCCTCCGCAAGCGCCTTGTCCAGGGCCTCCTCGGCGGACCCGACCACTTCCCCGGTGGGGTGCCAGAACTTGCCGATTATCACGTTGTCCCTCATTATCATCGCCTTGGTGGTGGAGGAGCCCGAGTCGATTCCCGCCGTCAGGCCGACCTGCCTCTCCCTGGCCAGAAGCTCCTTCCTTTCGACAATGGTGACGAGCGCCTCCATTCGGGTCAATAGCTGCCCCGACTTGGTCCGCTCGGTGAATGAGTATGTTACGACTGGCAAGCGCGAATGCTCCTGGACGTAACGGCGGAGCTCGTTGCGGATCAGCGCCGCCTCCGCGCAGCGGAAGCAGGAGGAGATGAAGACGGCGTCGGCGTCGTATCGTCCATCAGTGATCGCCATCGCTCTGGCGATCATCAGCTTGAGCTGCGCGCTGGTCGGTGTGAAGCCGAATTCCTCCACCGCCTTATCGATCTCGGACGCCTCGACGTCGGGAAAGACCATCTTCGCCCCGACCGTTGTCGCCGCCTTTTCGATCTCGGACTGAACGCCGCTGTACTCTGTGCCGCAGGAAAGCTGTGCGATCTTTATCATTTCAGACCCTCCAAGAACGCCTTTATCTTCGATACCAATACTTTCGCCTCATCCTCACTGGTGGGATAGCGGACCTCCAGCAGCGGTATCTTGCGCTTCTTGACGAGGAAGCGCACCATCTCGTCCGTCCGGTGGCATCCGACGCAGCCGAACTCGAACGGCGCGTCCTCCATGATTATCGACGCCTCGGCCTCGTCGACCAACGGCCCCCAGATGGCAAGTCTCCCCCTGATCCCCGATGGCACCTCGATGCCCGCGTACTTGAGGCCTTTCTTCACGTCGTTCGGCGTGACGTTGATCGGCGGGGACTCTATCTCCGGGTTCATCACCCGCTTGCTGATGGCGCCCATGAGGCTGAGCGGAGTGTGACCGTAGCGCTCGACCAGATCATACAGGATCAGACTGTTCGGGGGCATGATAAAGACCTTCATTCAGTTTCCTCCACGATTCTCTTGAGCTCATCGATCGTGATTCTCTTTCGCCGCGGGGCCTCGGCCGTTACCTCTCCCTTCTCAGCCGATGCGACGCCCTTCTCGATCAGGCTCAGGCATTCCCATTCCTTCTCCAACTGGGTGAATCCTGGTCTCGATCCATGATGGGCCCGGCATCGACGGGCGTCACCGATGGGGAAACCCCGCACCTTGGTGAAGATGCGATTGGGGTCGAGCTTGCGGACCGCATCTAGCACCCTCGCCACCTCCTCCTTCCCACCCTCGACCATGGCGCCGTAGCAGGTCTCCTTCACCGTGACCTCCGTGTTCAGCGTATGGATCAAGCGAGTGATCTGGTCTGGTGTGACGGACGATGAGGGCGCGATGACGATCATGCGGGTCTCAGTTTCCTTTGGCATTTCTCTTCCCCTTGGTGGCATCTTTGGCCTTCTTGGCAGATTTCTTGGGTGCGGGTGGCAAGACCTCCCGCACATAGATGATCGATTCCTCGGCTAGGTCGTTCTTGAGGAGGTCGATGCTGCTTACGAGCCTTCCGACCACGTTAGTTCCGTAGCGCTCCTCTCCGGTCGACCCGAACTCATCGCTCTCCTCCAGACGGATGCCGATCAGGCCACGATTGGGCCGCGACATGTTGGTGACAGCAAGTTCCCCAGGCAGCGAGCGCTCAGCGAACGGGTTCTCCGGCAGCAGGCTGGCAGCCTCGCGGCTATCCCCCGAGAAGCTCACCAGGGGCATGTCAGGGAAGGTGAAATAGACCTTCATGGTGCCGATCGGCTTGTGGTCCAATCCGGTCATCCGACGGAAATAGCGATAGGTCTGCGGCGCCTTGTCAGGCATCAAGACCATGTCGTTTATCTGATCGCTTCGGACGCCTCGCGTCTCGATCTCCTCCTCGTGCAGCGCCTCGAGGGTGAGCTCTGGCTCCTGCTCCACGATCACCGCATCGTCCGCCGTATCCCCGGAACGTTTCTGCCTTAATCCCCTGGCCTCCAGCGACCTCTGCCCTTCGGCCTGGGACATGCCTATGACCATTATCCTCGGAGGGTCGGCGATCAAGGTGAGGTTCGAGCCGGCCGAAGCGGATCGGAGGAGCTCGATCCCGTGGGTGACCGTGCCAACCACGCTGTGCGAGCTCGATATCTGGCGCCTCGTCAGGTAGAAATAGATCCGCCCCATTCCGGTGCCCTCATTACGTACGGTGACTACCCCCGGTTCGCGGATTACCGATTTCTCTTTGACCAACGTCACGTCAAGATTGCTCGAGCAGGCGCAGTAGGTCTCAGTCCGCTCGGTGACTGGCAGGATCCCTTTCTCCGTGTTCACGAGGAAATGCTCTCCGGCGACCGGTGAGTCACGGTCGAGCTTGACCTTGACGAAGGTCTCGATAGAATCGAATCCCTCCAGCTTATGATTCAGATCGTCGGTGATGAGGGTGTTGCGCTCCTGGAATTCCTCCACGACCGGGATCACGTCCAGCAGCGCTTCGCTCTCCCTCATCATCGCGAGGATGTGCCTTCCCCTGGTGATCCGGCCGACCACCGCCCCAGCACTCCCATACTGCCCCTCGTGGTCGGTCTTGGCCACCATCAGGTAGGTGCTCCTGGAGTCGAAGCCGCCGAGCGCGAAGAAGCAATCGTAGCGCTCGTACTTCGCCCGATCGTGACTGACCTCTATCTGGGTCGGGAAGGAGCCAATCGCCAGGACCTTCGAGGTCTGCCACCGCACCCTCTTCGACACGATCTCGCGCGCGACCTCACGGAAGAGAGCGGCGTACTTGGAGTCGTTGAGCTTCATCCTTACCGGGCCATACGCCGTTACCAGGTCGTACTCGTCCGTCTCCCGTTTCATCGATTCGGTGGAGCGGATCAGGGCAATCATTGAACCGGGACGATACGGCTGTTCCTTGATCGCGTCGGACAGAAGAGAGGCGGCGGTGATGTCCACCGGTTCATTGTTCACAAGGATTTTCATTCGGCCGTCAAAGTCATCATCCAGTACCTTTAAATCCTTTTTCTATTAGCTTCGCATCGGTCGAGGCCGATTGCCACCGAGCGAGATGTGCATTGGACGCGCGATAAAGTTCCTTTGGAATTATTTAAGTATTAGCCGAAGGACTCCAGGATGGATGGACCGAGAACAGATCCTGAGCGCTATCAAGAGCACCGTTGGGTCTCTGCCTGGCGTCATTGCCGTCGAGATGCTCAACCCTGA
>JACXTO010000114.1 GCA_016919565.1 Methanomassiliicoccaceae archaeon
ATCGTCGGCATACCCTATCCTCCACCAACGATCGCCAACAAGGCTTTGGAGCAATGGAGCCAAAAGCGGTTCGGAATGGGGTGGGAGTATGCCTCCAAGGCCCCGGCGGCACGCCGTATCCAACAAGCCATCGGTCGTCTGATCAGAACTGAGACGGATGTTGGGGCAGCGGTGATCCTGGATTCCCGAGCTCCGCAGTTCATGGACTATCTGGAAATGAGGCGTTCAGGCGCCCCGGCCGCAGAAGTTGTGGACTTCTTCGCCTCGAGAGAAAATGACAGCTAAGGTACTCCAGGTTGAAGATATGAGTCTCCAATCTCACTCGGTTATGACCTGCGTCGCGCGGAACACTCCGTCGTTGAACAGCAACGAGAAGTAGCCGGTCTTGTGGTTGGTGGAACGCAGCTTGACGGCGCGGATGCGCCTCTGGATGTCCGTCTCCCCGAGCTCGTGCAGCTTGAGGGAGATCACGCCGTCGGCCAGGTAGCCCTCGTCGTACTTGTTCTCGAACATCTTGTCCGGCGATGTCTCGGACAGCATGAACGTCGTTATGCCCAAGTTGCGAAGCCACTCGAAGAGGAAGAACAGGTCCGAGCGCCGGTTGTCGCCCATCTGTGCCGCCATCTCCAGGACGTCCAGCGAGTCGACCACCAGGATCTCGTAGCCCAGGGAGTGCTTCAGGCTCTCGGCGTACATCTTGAACACCTGCAGCCAGGTGCCTTTTGCGGACAGCTGCGTCAGCGACTTTCGTATCAGACCAAGATCTAGAATATGGACGTATTCCTTGGCCTCGTCCTTGTCCATCCCCATGGCGTTCATCTGCTGAAGCAGGTTGTCGCGGGACTGCTCGAGAGTCATGTAGACGCTCTTGATCTGGTTCCGCAGCGCGTTCTGATAGATGATGCTGTAGGAGACCGAGGACTTCATAGTGCCCGGAGTACCAGTTAGTAGAACCACTTGCCCCTTGGGTATCCCGCCACCGAGGACGTCGTCAAAATTCTGGATGTACGTCTTGACGCGCTCAATCTGAACGACCATGTAACTCCCGCGCTCGCCTCATATACGACTGGAGAGTATTATCCTTTTCTATCGTCCATTTCAAATTTTGATAATTTGAACGGCAGTCTGGCATCATTTCCTTGTGTCCGCCAAGGGCAGCGAGAACTTGAATTCCCGGTCGGCGTGATAGAAGGCGTAATAGCGGGGATCGTTCTGCAGCCCGCGCATCTTCACGCAGCGCAGCCAACGGTAGACCTTGGCGTCGCCGATCTCGGGCATGAGCAGCTCGATCACCCCGTCCGCCAGGTAAGTCTCCCCCTGCGGGCTCACGTCCAACGCCTCCAGCGGCCTCTCGGTTATGAAGAAGACCGTGATCTTCAGCTCCTTGAACCAATCGAACAGGTCCTTCATGCTCTGCCGGTTGAAATCGAACTGTGCGATCGATTTGAACGAATCCAGCGAATCGAGGACGAAGATGTCGAACGGCCTCTCCGCATGCACGTTCTTGACGTACCTGAGGATTATGGTCCGCCAATCGCCCTCCTCCTTGGACATGGAGCGGCGCAGGTCGACCATGTCGATGACCATCATGTTGTCCTTGGTCTCCTCCATCGGCATCCCCATGCGCTCCATCTGGCGGATGAGCGAGCCTCTCTTCTGCTCCAGGGAGAAGTACATCACCTTCTTGTCGGAGCGGCTGGCCGCCGAATGCAGGATGCTGTAGGCCAAGGTCGACTTCATCGTTCCCGGGGCGCCATTGATCAGCAGGACGTGACCGGCGGGGATGCCTCCTCCGAGGATAGAGTTCAGACGCTCATTGTAAGTGCTGATGATCTCGAATCCCCGCTTCGATGGCATCAGGAATTGATCGTGTATCTCGTCGTCGATGGAGCGGATCAGCGCTTTGACCACCGAGTCGTTGAGCTGGTTCTTCTCCTGCATTTTGCGCAGGACGTCCTCCTTGTCGGCGTCGTATCTCGATTCAGGGCTTTTCTCCGCGAGCGATATGAAGCCTTCCAGCACCTTCAGGCGCTCCAGCCTCTCCTCGATCTCCCGGTCGAGCTGCTGCCTCTGCCTGCGCTTCTCATCCATCATCCGCTTGGAGTGGTCGTCGGCAAGCTCGCGCAGGTGCGTGACCTCTTGGGTTGCCTCGCCGCCAGGCTCTGCTTCCAGCGCCTTGAGCCGCTCCAGCTCCTCCTCCATGCGGCCGGCCAGCGAATCGAGCTGCTTCTCGCGCTCCTTCAGCGCCGCCTCCCGCTCGAGGATCTTCGATTCGTCCTCCTCGAAATTCTTGATCGCGAACTCCAGGGCGCGGCCGTCCTTCTCCAGCTGCTGGGACGTAGCCTCGATCTCCTTTTCCCGGTCGAGCAGCTCCTTCTCCTTCCTGGTCAGGTCCTTGCCTTCGGAGGCCTTTCCAGAGGAGAGCGTAGAGGTCTCAGAATAGGATCGGTGGGGCACCCGCGACAGCTCCTTGGAGGACGGGATGTGCTCGTCCGCGCTTATCGCGAAGCTGGTACCGTCCGGTTCAGGTGGCGCAGCATCAGGCGCGGCGTTGTCCTTGAACGACTCGCCGCAACGGGAGCATTGGCTGTCGCCAGGCTTTACCCCGGCGCCGCACCTTGGACACTCGAAGCGCTTTGCCATGCCGTCACCGGGATCATTCGCTTATGACCTTCGTCACCTGGAACTTGCCGGAGTTGAAGAGCAAGGAGTAGTACGACGGGTCGTGATTGGTCTCCCTCATCTTCACGCAGCGTATGCGGCGCTGTGTATCCACGTCCCTGACCACCTGCATCTTCAGGGTGATGATGCCATCAGATAGGTATCCTTCATCGAAGTTGCCCTCCATCAGCCTCTCCGGCGATGCCTCGGAGATCAGGAAGGAGGTGCAGCCGAGGTCGCGCATCCATTCGAAGAGATAGAACAGGTCGGTCCTGCGGTCGGCGATGCCCGCCATGGTCTCCAGGACATCAAGCGAGTCGATGACCAGCATGTCGAACTTCAAGTTCTCCTTCAGATTGGACACGTACGATTTGAAGACCTGCATCCACGATCCGCCGGTGGAAACCTCCCTGAGCTTCTTGCGTA
>JACXTO010000115.1 GCA_016919565.1 Methanomassiliicoccaceae archaeon
TGAATGGCTTGACAAAGGGGACGACATACTACTTTAACGTGGCAGCACAGAACGATGCTGGTTGGGGCCCGAACTCATCCACGGTTTCAGGAACACCGTTCGGCGTCCCCTCCTTCCCTCTCGGGTTGGAGGCGCTCGCTGGCAGTGGCAATGTGACCCTAAACTGGACTGAGCCATCGTATGTTGGGCCTGGAACGATCGTATATCATCTCTTCCGAAACGAGGTGGAGGTCTGGTCCGGGACGGCGACCTCGAGGAACGATACATCTTTGATCAATGGGATGACCTACAGCTATAGCGTCTCCGCCTCCAACACGCTTGGCTGGGGTCCGAACTCAAGCATCGCGACAGCGATGCCTTATGGCGTGGCTCAGACCCAATCCAATATGCTGATATTTGGGGTAGTGATTGCGATCGCCTTGGTCTCTGTAGCTGTGCTCGTTGTCATGCGAATTCGCAAGCCCAAGAGGTAGCGAGAACAAGCAAACCGACCAAAGATCAAAGCAATCCCGATAGTGCTTGAAATGTACAATGTCTCCTGTTTCTTCCTGCATTTGCTAAATAACTGTTTTGGACATGCTCGAAGACAACAATAAATAGTGAACAGTCCACTAACTCGCCCAAATGAACCTAACCTACAAGAGCTACTGGGACTTGTTTGCAATAATCATCCTCTCAGCGCTCTTGCTATTCTCGATTCTGTTGGTCCCAGATTTCTGGTTGCGGCTGATCATCGGCCTGCCGTTCCTTCTCTTCTTCCCGGGGTATGTTTCTGTCGCTACCCTATTCCCTGAAAAGAGGAGCTTGGGTACTATCGAAAGATTAGCATTGTCGCTCGGCCTTAGCATCGCGATAACCTCTCTCATCGGTTACGCACTCAATTTTTCACCATTCGGAATTTGGCTGGAATCAATACTTTTCAGCATGACGATATTCATTTTCACTCTGAGCATTATATCATTCTGGCGTAGGAGTAATGCTAAGGAGCCATATTTCCCGTTCGGTCCGAGTGTCCTATTCGCTTCACTGGTATCCCTCTCTCGAACGGAGAAGGGGATGGACAAGGCCCTATCAATCGTTCTGGCAATCTCGATGGTTACCTCGGTCGCGGCATTTGCTTTTGTGGCATTATCACCGAAGGAAGGAAACAAATTCACTGAATTCTACATCCTTGGACCAAATGGAAAGGCATCAGGTTATCCACACAATCTTACGGTGGGGGAGAACGCGAGCGTGATAATCGGCATCGCGAACCACGAGCTTCGCAAGGTCCATTACACTGTTCAATCATGGCTAGTAAATGCGTCCTTCGTCAGCAATCAGACGACGATCGATCACATGTTCTACCTCGATTCCTTCGATGTGATTTTGAACCATACCGCTGTCGATTTGGAATCACCTTGGACATCACAATGGCAGCAGAATTATTTCTTCAACATATCAATTGATGGCGAGTACAAGCTCTGGTTCTTACTTTTCAAAGACCCCGTACCTGATTATGCTCAAGGACTGAGCAAGATGGTAGACTATGCTGGCTCTTCAACGGATTTCTTGATCCAGAATGCGGTCCGTGATAAAATGCTAAGTCTGAACCTCAATCTCCAGATCAGCTGAAGATCTTAACGAGAGATAAGCATCCATGTTCGTAGAGATCTAATCCTTGCCCTTGACTTCTATGCCAACTCGAACGCCCCTTCTCCAGGCGTTCACCGCGACGTCAGATAATTGTCTCACTGCCTAGCAAGGGACGATAAGAAGAGGTATTGGGCTCTTCCTGACGACCTCTTCGGTCGTCGTTCCTAGCGTCATGCCTCGGAGATATGATGACTTCTTCGTGCCAATAACAACGATGCTCGCCTCGACCTCACGGATTGTCTCCAGAATGTTGTAGGCCGTCGTGCCATAATGAACATGCGTCGCGATCTTGCAGGGAGAATCGACCCGGGCCTTCATTTCGTTCAGCATCTTCTTGACATAGGAAAATCTGCCATCGTCCCCGATCTTATATTTTGATGAATCGATGATGTGCAACAATGTAGCCTCTTTCAGACCCCTTCGGCACAATGCCTGGAACAGATCCTCCAGGTTCGCGGAGCATAAAGGGATATCAACAGAAACCAGGGCGTGCTTGAAAAGATATTGACCGTGCCGGCATTCCTTGATCTTGCCATCAACCTGCATCGCTGGAAACTTATCCAATAGGATCGGTTTGGAAGAGCGGCGGATCACCGCCATCGAGACGCTCCCGACCAATAGCTCCGATGCCTTTCCCTTTCCGGCTGAGGCCATTGTGATCAAGTCCACGTGCTCGGAATCCGCCTCTTCAAGTATTATCGAGCTTGGATCGCCCTCCCTTATGACAGAAGAGGCATCGAATCCAGCATCGTGCAATCTATCGACCAGCGATTCCAATTTCTTTTTCTCATCAATTAGGAGTTTCTGCCCCCGTGGCTTCACGTGCAACAGTGTGATCCTTTTGGAACCCAATGCCCTCAGGTCCAAAGCACAATCGAACATCATCATCGATTGTTCAGAGAAATCGATCGGTAGAAGCACACGGTCAAGCATTGGTCTTCCATAATACCAATACATTAGGTTGATTTGTTTCTTCCTATCGGTGGCTTGAATTTCGGCAATTCTATCAGGCCATTGATCAGGCAGAAGAGTCAATAGGGACTGTTCAATTGCCAATATCTGATCGCTCACGTGATGAATCAGGAAGAATCACGGTCCCATCGAGTTGGACTGGCACCTGGCGACCGTTGTATATTGCGGTATAGCCCTCCCCGTCTTTGAACAGGACGATTCCATCTAGGAAGGTCACTAACCCATTCCTTTTGTAATCGTAACCGAAGAAATAGGCCAGGGGAGGTGTGAGTATCATATCGTGCGTGACGAATACGCCAACCCCGCCATCCATCTTCTGGATCTTTTCGATCGCGAAGGAGAACAGCATTTTAGTGCCTTCTCTGCAAGGGAGCACCATCTTTCTGTCGAGAGTGTCTTTGACGTAAGCATCGACGAACCCCAGCAGACCGAGCTCATGCATCTTCACGTACGCAGCCGGCGGATCGACCATGAACGGCGAGCTCATCCCCAGGAAGCTCGTGACCTCGACCTCCGATTCATTGCCGAAACCTTTGGAGATGTTAAGGCAGGTATCAACGCACCTTCCCACTGGGCTGGAGTAGGCTATCAGGTCAGAGAATCGCGATAGCATCTTCCCGAACTGCCTCGACCGTTCGGTCCCGACCTCATTGAGGCCTTCCTGCTCACTGACCACGTTCGCCAATTCCCCGTTCCGATCGCCGTGGCGGATCAGCAGGGCACAATTGGAGCCAGCAGGTACCTTTGATATGTCAGCTCGGATACGAAAGGCGTCGTTCATCCCTTGTTCTCCGAATGGAACGATGGAACGGGAGTTAAGCCTTTCCTCATCGTTCGATGGAGGCTTCAGGGAACTTCCAGGCGCGTCGTTTAATGAACGACAGTCCTAGTCTGCTCCCTCATGAATTGTTGCAGGTAGTAGATGCCGCCCGTTCCTTTGCTGGTCGAAGCGGACGCACCCCAGCCAGAGAACGACTGTGCCCCGACCATGGCACCGGTGCAACCGCCGCGGCGTCTGTTGGCATACACCACTCCCGAACGGATGTTATCGAAGTAGTAGTCGATCTCCTCCTGGTCTTCGCTGAATATGCCTCCCGTCAGCCCATAGGGCGAGGAGTTCACCTTCGCTACCGCCTCTTTCAGCGCCTTGAAGCCCTGGGTGCAGAGGATCGGCATGAACAGCTCCTTCTTGATCAGCTCGTGCCCATCTGGAAGACCAGAGATTATCGTTGGAGCGACGTAATTGCCATTGGACAGCTTTCCATCATTCACCTGTCTTCCGCCGCAGAGCACCTTCCCGTCCCGTTTGCCCTTGGCGACGAAGGAAAGGAAATCCTTGACCTTGGCCTCATTGATGAGCGGACCGAGGTCGCAGCCCCGGTCCGTCGGATCGGAGACCTCCATGTTGTTCGCGCTTTCGACCAGCAGCGATTCGAACTCCTTCTTGATCCCCACGTCGATGTACACTCGGGAGCAGGCCGAGCATTTCTGGCCACTGTACCAGAATGCCGACTTGATCACGCCCTCCACCGCCTTTTCCATGTCCGTGCTCGAGGTCACGATCACCGCGTTCTTCGACCCCATCTCCGCTATCACTGGTCGAGGATAGATGTGCACGGAGTTGCGGATGATGCGGAAACCGACATCCTTCGAGCCAGTGAAGACAACCCCTTCGACGTCTGGATGCATTGCGATGGCGTTCCCCACCTCCCCACCCGGACCGGTGATCAGGTTCGCCACACCGGGCGGAACA
>JACXTO010000013.1 GCA_016919565.1 Methanomassiliicoccaceae archaeon
ATCGTGCCGGCGTCATGCCGTTTTCCGAAGAAGCCACGTGACGTTTCATCCTCACACCACACCATGACGGGGAACGCAATCCCAAGAAGGAGAGCGCCCCCTGCTCAGATGACCAAAATGCGCAAGCTAACCAAGACAGAGTTCACGCATGGTGAGACCCCTAGGCTAGACATTAACAGGCTGTATTAGAAAGGCCGTATTTATAGCTTGTTAAGTAGTGTCACGCTGCTGGCCATGATGAGCGGGGGAATCGGCTCGCACGCTATCGACCATGCGACCGGGGTCGCCGACCCTCGGGCATGCCATCCACGCTTCCCACAAATCAGAAATATCGAATGTGCCAATCCCAGACGGAATGCCTTTTATCATCTCCAGCGTCGCGGCGCGGTGCAAAAGGGAGCTTCGAGATGCTTTTTTATTCAAATCCGGTATGCCGGAATGCTGCAGCTTTTCGAAGGACCGCGCCGTTCGTTCCCCCAAAGAGGCGAATGGCCATGATTAGACCGCTCTTATGGATCGGGGACAAGGTGCGCTCGGTCCCTCCGGACAAACGTGGCCTGGTGCTCCTTGTGGCGGGCATCATCTTCCTGGGCGCGCTGATCGCATTTGACCAGCTGGTGGTGAACAATCTGCTGGAGTCGAGCTTCGGCAGGTTCTCGGACGTCCCCTATTACCAAGAGAGGGCGCAGGCGATCCTGGACGGGAAGTGGCTGTACCGCGATGTCCAATCGGAAGCTCCTCCGCTCATCTCATACTTCTTCGTCATACCGCAGATGTTCGGGGGATCTGCCTTCGCCTATCAGATATACTTCTCCGCGTTCACGCTGCTCACAGCGCTCGCGCTCTACTTCGGTCTGAGGAGATGGGACGACCTCAAGGCGTTCAAGGTCGGCCTCCTATTCCTGGTTTCGCCATTCAGCACCATCGAGTCCGTATTCGGGATCCAGGACGAGGCGATCATGGTATTCCTCTTCCTCTTGGCGGTCATATTGGCGATAAGGGGGAACGGCAGGCTCAGCGCGCTGACCGTCGCCATCGGCATCTGGACAAAGGTCTTTGCTGGCCTCTTCTACCCTGTGCTCTTCCTCAAGACGAGAACGTGGCGGGAAAGGTTCGTCCAACTGGGGATCATCGGTGCCTTCTCCATGGCTGTTTCTCTACCCTTCCTGATCGTCGCGCCGAACGAATTCCTTGCCTTCCCTACCTACTACCTCCTAGGGGGGTCGGGAACGCCAGCCAGCGGCATCAGCATCTGGGACTTCCTTGGGATGGGTGGCCTGCATGTCCCAGGGATCGCATTGCTGGGCGTCGCCCTGATAAGCATACTGGGGGCGCTGTGGATAATGAAGAAGCGAGACCTGGAGATCTGGCAAGGGACGCTTCTGGTCCTCGTCGCATTCCTCGTGTTCTACTCACGCATCTTCGTGGGCTACTACATTCTGCCGGTAGCCTTGCTGCTGGCCTGGGCAGTGGACGACCGGAAGATGCTGATGAAGGTCTTCCTGATGTACGTTCCGTTCTTCGCGAGCTTGGGCTTTTCGCAGGACACATACATGGGGCATGCCGTGATCGACGAACCATGGTCCTGGGCCGCGGGACTGGCATTCAGCGTCATCGGCACTTTGATGCTGCTGGACCTCGTCCTCCTGGCACTCAGGAAGAGGCCGTTCATCTACCCCTCGATATCGGAAAGCGAGACGAGCGAAAAATGATAGGCCTCATGCCTTCCCTTGGCTCACGGCCCATTTCAGCCCCGACCAGATGCCTCGGTAGTACGCGCGCAGTGCACCATCGACACGCTGCATGGCGATGGTCCCGGAATAGTATGGCAGAGATATCAGGAACTGCCCCAAGAAACAGCTGAATCGCTCGGGACAGGGAACGCGCTTGAGGACCAGGAGGAGCATGTTGCGAGCGTAGTAGTAAGAGCGCTGTGGCGTCATGATGTTCGACCCGGGAACGCCGGACGTGCTGGAGACCTTGTGGCGCACCAGGGCGCTGGGGACGTAGAGCGAGCGATACCCAGCAGCGCGCGCCCTGAAGCAGTACTCGGTGTCCTCGGCGTACATGTTGAAGTCCTCATCGAAAGTTCCGATCCGCTCGATCAGATCGCCGTGGACCATCAGCGCGCATCCAGTGATGAAATCCACTGGGCCCTCGATGCCATCGCCATCATCTGGCTCGTCCATTCCAGGATGCTTCGAATAGCCCAAGAGGCGGTTGTAACTGCCACCGGCGAACCAGACGTTGTCATTGTCGTAGTAGAGGATCTTCGGGCCTGCCAGCCCGCATTCGGGGTGGCGCTGGAGCGCTTCTATCAGCCTCACAAGGCATTGGTCACCGATCACCGCGTCATTGTTCAAGAAGAGAACGAAGTCCGGATGTCGCTCCCGGGCCAATTTCATGCCTGCATTCGCACCTTTGGCGTATCCGAGGTTCGCATCCATTCGGTGCAATTCGACCTCGGGGCATTCCGCTACGATCCGGGTCGCGGAATCGTCGTTGGAGCCGTTGTCGATCACGATGACGCGATTGTCCTCGACTCCCCCGTTACGCAATGAACGAACGCATTCCACAGTATCGCTCGCCCGGTTCCAGTTCACCACCACGGTGCATAGTCTCGGGCCTGATGACATCGCCTTGACCATAATCTATGCCGTAATAATCTTTGGGAATTCGTTGATTGGTCGCTAACGCAGTTCGCGTCAGCCGAAGCGGTATCCGAACTGGAACGAAAGCTCCTTCAGCAAAGACATCAGGAGATAGCGATGTCTCGTCGCGTCCATGAACATCTCGAACGGCGACTTGGTCTGGTGGAAGCTGGATCTCGCCACCGCCGTCTTCATCGCCTTGGCGCTCCGGCCCAAACGAAGGCTGTGCCTGATGAGCTGGAATGCGTTTTTCTCCTCGATGTGGAGCATCGCGTCCGGGATCATCCCTACCCTGGACGATATGGTCCGCAATTTGCTGTAGAGCAACGAATCATCGAACACGAAGACTTGCGGCAGCAATTCCTCGGGTATCAGGGAGTACGCGTCAACCAACACTGCCCTCCTGAAGAACCGGGGATAGATGTGCAAGCCCATGCCGTTGGCCCTCATCGCCCGCTGATGCATGAAGCGTTTCTGGTTGTCCAGGGACCTTTGGACCCAGTTCTCGGTGCGGTATGACCTTTCCTCCAGGACGATCATGTCCCTGTCCTCGATCGCCTCCAACGCCTTGGACAACGACCCCGGCTGAAGGACCTGGTCCGCGTCCATGAGGAGCACGAACTCCCCCGAGGAGCTCATCAGCCCATGCCTCCTGGCGCCAAGCGGCTTGCCTGGATAATCGAGCAGCTTCGCTCCGAACTCGAGCGAGATCTCCCTGGTTCCATCGTTCGACGAGCTATCGACAACCACCACCTCGATGTCGGGCAGACCCTGTGCTCTGATCGACTGGAGAGCGAGAGGCAGCGTCCTCGCCTCGTTCAGCGTCGGGATGATGATGGATATCATGGACCTACCGCACATCGGGTCGTTCACCGATAAAGATGCGCTCGGCTCATTGCCCCTTCATCTGGTTCAGCCAGGCGAACTTGTTTATGTCATTTCTGAATTTCAATTCCATATAGGTCCAGGACGAGAGGAAGGTCCCCAACCCCACAACAAAGAGGTCCAGGGCGATGGTGACGGGGCTGTCGTGATAGGTGACGATGAGGACCACCTCGAGCACCGTGAAGATGAAGATGGTGAGCGAGAACATCTTGCTGTTCGTGGCCAACCCGTAGTTCATGAAGAGATTGGTCAGTCCGAAGAACGCCATGGCCAACCCCATGATGCCCAAGGCGGAGGCCGCTCCTGAATATTCATTGCCATACAGGACCTCCAGGATAATGGATGGCATCAAGAGATAGACTAGCGCAGCGCCGCCGGTCAGGGCGAATGCCCAAAGCACCGATCGGCGCATGATCTTTACGGTGTTCGCCTTCTTCGCAAAGGCGTGGCTGATCTTCGGGAAAAGCACGAGGTTGATGGAGGAGGGCAGGAACCATATCACCTTGCCGAGCACGGAGGCGGTCGAATACAATCCAGCCTCGAACGGATCGAGATACTGCCTTGCTAGGAAGATGTCCACGTTGATCATCACGGTGTAGCAGACCACGGTGAAGACGACCATGAAGAAGTAACGGACAAGTTCGCCCATTTCCTCCTTCTTGATCGGTTTCGATGGCAGCCGGAGGTAATCGCTGACGGCGAAGATGGCGACGAACATGGCGAAGAGCAGGCCGAGCAGCACGCCCCCGACGGCGCCGCCTATGCCATAGCCTCCTATGACCAGGGTCATGCCGAGCACCAGCTTGACGACCGGTCCTGTCACTCCATATGCAGCTGAGAACGAGAACCTCTGAAGCCCCTGCGCCCCTCCATAACCGATCGGGCTGACCATGGCGATCAGGATGCCCAGCATGAGCAGGTAGAGCGGTGTCATGCTCGAAAGGGAGATGAACTGCGAGATGAACGGGCCGAGCAGGAATATCGCCAGCTCCAGGACGATGCCCAAGGAGATCGAGATCAGCAGCCACCTCTTCATCAGCCAAGCTATCTCCCCGTCCCGGCCCTCCGCCCTGAATTTCGATGTATACCGTATCATGAAGGTGCCGATGACCGCCGATGGCACGGTCACGATGTAGAAAAGGGAGAGCATGGCGTTCAGTTCGGAGTAGGAGGACGGGCCGAGCTGCCTGCCCATGATTATCTGGAAGAGGTAGTCGCAGCCTCCCCCGACCATCGTGGCAACGAAGATCATTGCCACCGGTCCAACCATTCCTTTCGACGGTCCCCTGAGCCTCAACGACCTGCGTATTCTTGTCCAGCATAATATTAGTTTCACAACTGGTATCCACGGAGTCAACAATGAGCAGGTCCGACACGTACGTTTCATGAAAAGTTAATACTCTGGAGAGGATACGGAAACCGGATGAGCGGAGAGAGGGACGTCATCAGGTCGAAGGCGCCGTTGCGCATCAGCTTCGCCGGAGGCGGAACGGATGTCGCTCCATACTCTGACGAGCATGGCGGCACTGTGATCTCCTCGACCATCGGCATGTACGCCTATTGCACCATTTCTCCCCGGGAGGATAAGCAGATCAAGGTCCGCTCACTGGACATGGCCCGCGACGAGAATTGGAAGGCTGATGGACGGATGCTGCACTACGACGGCAACCTCGATCTCATCAAGGCGGTGCTCAACCACTTCGAGGTCGAGCATGGCTTCGACATGTTCCTGCATTGCGACGTGCCCCCCGGCTCTGGGCTCGGAGGAAGCTCGACGGTCATGGTCTCGCTGATCGGGGCGATATCCGATTGGTTGAACGTCCCGCTTTCGCAGTATGACATGGCCAAGCTGGCATACAAGCTCGAAAGGGAGGAGCTGGGCTTTGCCGGCGGGAAGCAGGACCATTACTCCGCGGTCTTCGGGGGCTTCAACTTCATGGAGTTCAAGAGGACCGACACCATCGTGACGCCCCTGCGGATCAAGAACGACATCCTGAACGAGCTGCACTATCATCTCCTCCTCTGCTACACCGGCCAGACCAGGGACAGCGCCAATATCATAGAGGACCAGAGGACCGGGATGAAAGTAGCAGAGAGCCCGGTCATCGAGGCCTTGGACAACGCCAAGCGCCTGGCCTACGAGACAAAGGACGCCCTCATGAAGGGGAACATCCGGCGGATCGGGGAGCTGCTGGACGAGAGCTGGCAACACAAGAAGAAGTTCACCGGCCACATCACGAACGCCTATATCGATTCCATTTACGAGGCGGCCAAGCGGAACGGCGCCATCGGCGGGAAGATATCGGGCGCTGGTGGCGGCGGCTACATGTTCTTCATCTGCGAGTACGACCGCAAGTACCTGGTGGCCGATGCGCTGCAGCGGCATGGCGCCCAGGTCGTCAACTTCAACTTCGACAAATATGGACTGCAGACCTGGAGATTCAAAGCATGAGCCGACTGGTCTCGAGGGAACTGGCGGAGAGCGCCGAGGCGATTGCGGGCATCGACGTGGAGCAGTTGTTGAAGGTGGCCCGCGTCCTGACCAGCACGTTCCGGGAGGGCAGGAAGCTGGTCCTCTTCGGGAACGGGGGAAGTGCCGCGGATGCCCAGCACATCGCCGCTGAGTTCTCTGGGAGATATGCGATGGACCGGAAGGCGCTCAACGCCATCGCCTTCACCAACCTGTCAGCGGCGACGGCGATAAGCAACGATTACTCATACGAACTGGTGTTCGAGCGCCAGGTGGAGGCGAGTGTGCGCCAAGGCGACGCGGTGATAGGCATCTCCACCTCCGGCAACTCCAAGAACGTGCTTCTGGCAATCGAGAAGGCGCGGTCGCTCGGCGCGATCACCATCGCCCTTACGGGCAAGGAAGGCAGGCTGAAGGACGAGGTCGACGTCCCCGTCATCGTACCCTCCACCCGAAGCCCGAGGATCCAAGAGGGATACATGGCCGCGGCCCATGTTATCTGTGGTCTAGTGGAGAAGGCGATGTTCGGCAGACCGGCCGTTTTCGTGGACCGGGACGACACCCTCGCCAAGGACGTGCCCTATTGCTCACGCCCATCGGACCTAATCCTGCTGAAAGGCGCGGGGAAGGCGATAAAGCGGCTCAATGACGCGGGATATCTCGTCATCGTGATCACCAACCAATCGGGGATCGGGCGGGGAATCTTCGACGAAGCCATGCTTGGGAAGATCCACAAGAAGCTCCGTTCGGAGTTGGCGAAGAGCGGGGGGCGTCTCGATGCCATCTACCATTGCCCACATCTTCCGGAGGCGGGATGCCGCTGCCGCAAGCCCGACCTGGGCATGATCGAGCAGGCCATGAAGGACTTCGACATCGATCTCCTCGGCTCTTACGTGATCGGCGACAGCGATAATCACGACATGGAGCTGGCGAGGCGCATCGGCTGCCCAGGCGTCAAGGTCCAGGGGAGCTTCGGCCTTCCAGAGGCAGTCGATGGGATATTGAAGAGGAAATGACGACTATCATCGTTTTCCGGCTTCCAGGTCCTTGGTCGAGGAGACCTGGCTCCAGACCGCCCGGTCCCCTTTGTCGAGCCTGACGTACAAGGACGAGTAAGCGCGGGCCAGCGCTTCCAAGACGATGGCGGTGATCAATTTGAAGGGGCGTCTGGCATTCGCAGCCAGGAAGCCGAGCATAGCGGAAAATAGCAGCTGCCTGTTCCACGTGGGCACCTGATAGTCGAACCATTTCTTGAGGTACTTCTCCCCAATATTGACGCGCGTCCGCTGCCTCCAGAGATCCGCGACGGTGGTCGGGCCCTTGTTGAAGACGATCGCTTCGGGCGCGTAGACGCTGCGCAGACCACGCTTCTCCAGCCCTATCCTGATCAGGTCCTCGTCCGATTGGGACGTGGTGGGGAGCGCCACGTCCGAACGGCGGAACGCCATCAACTCCCCCACCTTGGGATGGATGAGCGAGATGCGGTGGTGCATATCCCAAAGCATATGGACGGCGAACCCGACCGTGCTGCTTTTGTCATTAACTGGGATGGGATGGCCTCCACTCACTCCCACCGTCTCGTCCTTGAACGGTTCTAGCAAATGACGCAACGAACCATCGTCGAGTCGGTTGTCGGCGTTGACCAGGACCATTATCTCGCCACTGGCGTGCCTGAGGAACTCGTTGATCGCCGAGTTCTTGCCTTCCCTCCGTTCCTGACGGACCAATCGGACGCGACGATCTCGACTCTCATATTGCCGGACGATCTCATCGGTCCCGTCGGTGCTGCCGCTCGACACGATCAGCACCTCCCTTATCGGGAATTCCGCGCTCTGCCGCACGATCGAATCCAAACAGGCACCGATGTTACGCTCTTCGTTGTAGGCGCATACGCCGATAGATACCGTCGGCATTCTAGCCCACATCATCGGCTAGGTCTATTATAAACTGTGAGACTCCCTCGATTCGCTGTATAGATGGCCAGATGTTTTCTATCATGCCATAGAATCCAAGAAAAGCCCATAACTGCTAAATACTGCGAGTTATTTCTTCATCCGAGAGGGTTATGGCACCTGGGAATAGCGACCTGACCAAGTTCACTGTTGTTCTTCCCACCTATAACGAGGTGGAGAACGTCTCGAGGATGGTAGAGGAGCTGTTCCGCCTTTATCCAGGGATCTCCGTATCCGTCATCGACGATTGCTCCAATGACGGTACCATCGATGCTGTCCTCGCTTTGCAAAAGAAGCATGGCCTTCTCACATTAATGCGTCGAGATCCAGCGAAGAAGGGCCTCACCGCCTCATTGATGGATGGCATATCCTCAGTCAAGACCGATTTCTACATCGTCATGGACGCTGACTTCCAGCATCCGCCCGTTTCGGTCGGGGACCTCATGGACAAGATCTCTGGTGGAGCAGACCTCGTGGTCGGGGTGCGCGTCACCAAGGGGCCTCTCACCCTCCCTAGAAGGATCGCTTCCGGAGGCGCGCACAAGCTGGCAGCGACCTATCTTTGGCTTCGTCGGAAACCGCGCTCCAGGGATCTGATGAGCGGCTTCTTCGGCGGTCGGACCGAACTCTCTCGAAAGGTCATCGCGGAGCAAGGGGCCAAGTTCGAAGGCCGAGGGTTCAAGGTGCTTTTCGACCTGATGAAGCACGTCCCGCGGGACATCCGGTTGGAGGAAGCCGAGTTCGTCTTCGGGGAAAGGGCAGCCGGGGAATCGAAGCTTAATTCCGACATCATACTCTCGGTGATGAAGCAATGCGGAATGGCTGGCAAGATGCTTGGAACGTCGATTCAGCTGCTGGTCGTCAGCAAGACGGCTCAGGTCATCGGACTGCTTATCCTTGTTGCGATATTCGCAATCGCCATCGTCATGGGGACGGCCCCGCATCAGCCCACGCCGTGAAATCTTCCATAACGCAGGACAGCAAGCCTTTTCTAATATCACTTCTAAATAGAACAGCTGATGACGACCAAGCAGTTCGAGATATCTGTGCAGAACAAGCCTGGCGAGGTGGCCAGGCTAGCCGAGATCTTGGCGAAGAACGCAGTGAACGTCCGCGGCATATCCACGGACCTGGGCGGACCGAAGTCGATCATCCGTATCATCACCGACGACGAGGCCAGCGCCCGGTCGATCCTGAAGGCGAACGGGATAGAGAATCAGGAGCGGGACGTTCTCGTGATCGCTTTGTCGGACAGACCAGGCGAGCTGGCCAAGATGACGAGGAAGCTCGCGAAGGCGGGCATCAACATCGAGAGCCTTTTCATACTCGGAGGTGGGGCGCAGGAGGTCCATTTGGCGGTTGGCGTGGACCAGAGAGAGAAAGCGCAGAACCTCCTCCAGAAGTGAAACTCCTTACCCGTCTTTCTTCCTTGCTCCGTTCGGCTGGACCGAGATGACCAGTATCGCGGCAACGATGAACACACCGCCGATGGCAGTGAACACGGTCGGAACCTCGCTGAGCAGTATGAACGCGAACAGCATCGCGAAGACTATCTCCAGGAAGAGGATGATCGACGAATCGGTCGCCCCCTTGCCCTTCAGCCCCGCGATGTAGAACAGGAAGGCACCGGCGGTGCAGGCAGCCCCCAGGTAGAGGATCGCCAGGAATCCCTCGATGTCCGTCCCCGTGCTGCTTGAGAGCAGCAGGCCGATGGGAACACCGAATATCGCCGTCGTCGTAATCGCGCCGGCCGAGGTCATAAAGATGTCGGAGTTGCCGATCAAGGCCTTCTTCTGATAGACGATGTAGAAGGCCCAGACTACCCCGCCGATGAACACTATCAGGTTACCGATGAAATTGCCGCTCATTATCTGCCCGAAATCCCCCCCGGTGGAGATGATGGCCACTCCGATCAAGCCCAACCCCAGGCCATAGAAAGTGTAGCGGGTTAGCGATTCCTTCAGCACCACGGCTGCGATCAGCGCGACGAAAACCACATTGATGTCCACCAGCAGCACCGTGTTCGTCGCGCTCGTCTCCAGCATGCCGTAATTCTGCATGAACTGGCCGACCGCGTTCAGCAATCCGATCAGCCAGATGATCGGGTCCTTGAACACCTTGAGGCTGAACCGCCCCAGAATGAACGCCACCAGCAAGAGGATCCCGGCACCGATGACGAAACGCGTAAGCGCCAAGTAGAACGGATCGACGTGGTCCAGTGCGATCTTCGAGACGGCGAACGAGGTCCCCCAGATGAAACTGGCGATGATGAGGAAACCCTCGTATCGACCGACTCGAAGCCGCATGTCCCGCGATACTCCTGTTGATATTTCAGAGGAACGGTGGCTTATTCGAGCGTCCTTCCCTCGAGTTCGATTGGCCCGTCGATCGTGACCTCATCCCCGAGCACGCAGCTGTTCAAGGTGACCCCCGAGCCAATTTCGCAGCCTTGGCCGATGATCGAGCTGCGTATTATGGAGCCTTGCATCACCAAGCAGTCGTCAAGCAACAGCGACTGCGTGACCGTAACGCCAGCCTCGATCCTCGAGTCCCTGCCGATGGCCGACGATGAAACGACCGCACCCTCGCCCAAAGCGACGTTCTCGCCAAGGTAGACCGGACCCTTCATTCTGGAATTCTTTCCAGTGAAGTTGGTGGCGCAGATCTTGCCCTCGGTTGAGATGCCTTCGAAACGCCTCTCAACGCCCCGGCGCTCCGCCATCCTGATGTTCGCGTCCAATAGGTCCGTAGGTCGACCGATGTCCTTCCACATGCCCTGGAGCTTGACCCCGTAGAGCGGATGCCCCATCTCCATCAGCTTGGGGAAAAGGTTCTTGGAGAAATCGAACTTGGTGGCCTCGGGAACGTAGCGGAACGCCTCCTTCTGAATGACGTACACACCGGCATTGATCAGGTTGGAGAAGACCTCAGCCTGCACCGGCTTCTCCTTGAAACGGACGATGCGTGAATCATGGTCCAGGCCAACGATGCCATACTCAGTTGGGTTGCTCACCTCGGTCAGAGCGATCGTCACCATTGCCTTCTTTTCCTGATGGAACCGGATGACCTTCTGGAAATCGATGTCCATGAGGGTGTCGCCCATCACCACCACGAACGCTTCGGGCAGCTTGCGCTCCAGCAGCTTCACCGCACCAGCGGTCCCCATCGGCGTCTCCTCGAACGCGTATTCGATGTTCAGACCGAGCGCCTTCCCATCCCCCAGCTGGTTGACGACCTCCTTCCCCTTGTAGGCGCAGGCAAGGTCGATCACCTCGATCCCGGCGGAGGAGAGCGCTCTCAAGGAGTACTCGATGCACGGCCGGCCCAACACAGGCAGCAAGGGCTTGGGGCGGTTGTTGGTGAGCGGGCGCAGCCTGGTCCCTTCGCCGCCCGCGAGCACCACAGCCTCCCTCACGCCGCTTATCATCCTATCCACCTTGCTGGTATTGCGCCAAGACCGACGCCACGATATATAAAAGTTCGATTTGTTACGCCCGTCCAATTCAAACGAACAATTTCGCCACGTTGGCATCGCGCTTCGAGCCGATGGTCTTCGCGACCGGAGCGCACTTCGTCCTCAGCAGGTACAGCACTGGTCGGACATCCTCATCCGACAGCGACTCCAGGTTCGCCATGCCCTTGGCGATCACCAGGTCAGCCTCGTCGATCTCCTTCAGCAGGCGCCGCCCGGCGCGCTTCAGGTCCACACCGACCGCGAACTCCTCGGTGCTGATGATATCGTCGAAGCAGCGGTCGAGATGGACGCGGACCGCATCCTCCATGGTCACGTCCGTCAATATGGGCTCGCCCTTCACGACGCCGATGACTTTGGGCCCCAGGGCCTTGATCTCCTTGACCAGCAAGCGATCGAAGACCGATTCACCGCAGTTGTCCAACAGATAGACGACCTTCTTTGCCTTCATAAGAAGCTGGCGCGCCTCAGGCAGATCGTTGATGGCAAGCCCCTCCTTGACCAGCGCGTCGAACTTCTGCTCCAGCTGCTCCGGCCTCTCGATGCCGACGTCGATGCCGAAATCGAGGACGTTGCCGGCTATCGAGCACAGCGCCGCCGTCTCCAGCGGATCCTCGCTGGCCTTAACGAATCGTTCGATCCTTTTGTAGATGGTTTCCGCAGCCTCGTCGCTGCGACGCTTCAGATCGCTATAAGGATCGATGGAGCCGGATATCTCGTAGACCTTGCGATGGACTATGGTCGCGACCTCGGCGGAGTTGCGGCGCGACCAATCAGTCTGAGAAAGAATGCTCATGCTGGCACTGAGCGCCTCGGCGACCCTCTCCGGCGCGACCAGCTCCGTCTCGTAGATGACACGGTTCAGCAGGCAGGGAACGCACTCGGGGGAGAAGCGCATATCACCGCGAACTCGCTCATGCATGATTAAGACTTCGCAGGAACATATCTGGCAATGGGTTCCAGCAAAGGTTTATAGAAACGCCAGGCGTTGCCCTGCTGGGAGCAGAAATGGCGGACTCGATCACGTTGAGGGTGGCTCGGGCGCATCACCAGTCTGAGGTCGGCTTCGGCCGGGCTCGCATCGATGCAAAGACGCGCAAGGACCTGGGGGTCGAGGTCGGGGACGTAATCGAGATCGTTGGCAAGCGCACTACCGCCGCCAAGGTCTTCCGGGCGGCGCAGGAGGACGAGAACAAGGCGATCATCCGCATCGACGGCATGATCCGTTCCAACGCCGGCGTCTCCATCGGCGAGAAGGTGGCGGTCACCAAGGCGGAGCCGC
>JACXTO010000116.1 GCA_016919565.1 Methanomassiliicoccaceae archaeon
GGTATGATGACTTCCCATCATAAGACTTTGTCCCGCCACGCGATGAGAGGCACGAGCGGTGGTGACTCAAGATGCGGATGCCCGAAAGGATGAGGGGAATCGTGCGGCCTCCGACCTGCCGCCCTTGAAAGGAATAGGCCAGCCGCAATCGGAGCATCGGGCTTGAAGGAAATCAGAATGTTTAATGAACCTTCAGTTTATTCGGACGACTATGGAACGGGTCACCATGGGCCATGGAGCCGGAGGGGAGATGATGCAGGAGCTCGTCAGCAAGCACATCATCCCGTTCCTGCCGAAGGTTGACACCGAGGTTCCCTTGCATTCATTCGACGATTCCGCGGTGGTGGATGGGATCGTCTTCACCACAGACGGGCACACCGTCAAACCGCTCTTCTTCCCCGGGGGGGACATCGGGACCTTGAGCGTCTGCGGCACCATCAATGACATCGCGGTGATGGGAGCCAGGCCGCTGGCGATAGCCTGCGCCATGATCCTCGAGGAGGGGCTGGAGTTCGATGTCCTCGAGCGTGTCTCGGCAAGCATCGGCGAGGCTTCGAAGCGGGCCGGGGTGCCGGTCGTCACCGGCGACACCAAGGTCATGGAGCAGGGGAAGATCGAGCGAATGGTGATCGCGACCTCGGCGATCGGCCGGAGGTCGAGCTACCTAGATCATGACCTCGAGGTCGCCTCGCAGTTCCGCAAGGTCGATTCTCGATGGCTGACCGACGACAATCTGAGGGAGGGGGACGCCATCATCGCCAGCGGGACGCTGGGGGATCATGGCATCGCATTGCTCTCCTTCCGGGAAGGCTACGGATTCGATTCGGTGGTGAAGAGCGATATCGCGCCGCTCAACGGTCTCGTCGAGGACATCCTCAAGGTCGGAGGGGCAGTGAGCATGAAGGACCCGACGCGAGGAGGATTGGCAAACGCGGTCAACGAATGGTCATCGAAATCCAAGGTCGGGATCGAGGTGGTGGAGAGCGCCATTCCCATCAACGATGCGGTTCGGAACGCATGTGAGATGCTCGGACTCGATCCCCTGACAATCGGAAACGAAGGGAAGATGATCGTTGGAGTGGTCAAGGAGAAGGAAGAGGAGGTGCTTCGGGCCATCCGTTCTCACCCATTCGGGCGCAACGCTGCGATAATCGGGCATGCTACCACGAAATATCGCGGCGTCGTCCTCATCACTGAGGTCGGAGGCAAGAGGATCCTCGAGCCTCCGGTCGGGGACCCGGTGCCGCGCATCTGCTGATCACGCCACGACGCTCTCGATGTAGAAGCAGATTATGAACGCTCCCACGCCAACAAGCGCCATTCTCACGGCCTGGATCCAAGGGCTGCGTTTTCCGTTCCTGCCCATGAGGAACCCGGTCGTGAACAGAAGGGCTATCGCGAGGCCGACTGCCGTCCAGGCCGCCGTGTTGATCTCCGCCGCGGGGAATAGAAGGAAGGGAGCGAGGATCACCGTTCCGGTGATGATCGGGGCCATGAAATTGACCAAGGCGATCAGGTAGATGCTCGACCGGGAGGAGCGTCCGATGTGCGTCTCCTCCATCGACCGCAGCATCGCTTTCTCTATCTCATCCATGCGGCGGCCCTGTTCCAGGTTCTCCGCTTCGAAGACGCTGACCCCGGTGGAGATGCCCAATGCGACCGCGCTGGTCAGTATGGTGGCGATCACCACGCGCAGGTTCGGCGCGTCATTGAAAGCTCCGGCGATGATGATTCCGAGCATCACAAAGGTGGAGTCGAACATCGTGTTGACGAAATATCGTCGGATCGTCGGCCAGGTTTCAGGTATACTGAGAGCCGCCTCGATCCGGCTCATGATCTTACTAGTCACCATCGATTTGACCTGGATATTAAACGCGGTCAGGATATTAGACTTTCCCCTGGCCTCCGCCTTCGATCCATTCTTAGACGAGGTCGGAATTATAATATCCAGCGTTAAATATCGAATGCAAAATCAATATATACTTTCCTACCAAATCATGGCCCAATATATCTTACGCACCACCTGAGGCTTTCAGCACTGGAACCAAGGTGAAATACAGGAGGAGGGGAACGATGCTAAAGAATACGACCAAGGTCATTTGTGTAATGGTGACGATGGCATTTCTGGCCAGCGGCCTTTTGATGGCTGTGCCCTCGTTGACCGCGACATCAAGTGGGGATAACGTCGCAAGCGTCCAAGAAGAGCTTGCGTATGACGTTATAGATGTGAACCAAGAGAAGGCCAAGTTGACTGGAGATCTCGGGAACACTTACTATACTGATTCTGGCGCGAATCTGAACGCTTACGCTCCAGGCACTTTCTACAATGTCTCCGACCAGGCAAGCTTCTGGGTCAGAGAGAATGGCAAATGGTACTACAACTCCAGCTCATTCAGCCCAGCGACCACCGACCCGTCAAGCTGGATGACCTTTACTAAGAGAGGAGAGGGGAACATGAGCGAGGTTTGGGTCGCCAATGACCTGACCTTCTTCCCCGGTGACTTCAGGAACGCATGGACGGACAGGCTAACGGTCACCGATGACAGGGTCGACTACATCATCGACCAGTTCGATAACGTGATCTATCCCCGCATGACCGAGTTCTTCGGTCCCGCCGCCCCTGTTGATGGTGCGAACGCCCCAATGGGGAGTTGGGGCTACGACTACTTCGAGACCAACGTGACTGGAAAAGTAATGCTGATGGTCTTCAACATCGTTGACAACGATCTGTTCAATGACCCGGTCTGCAACTTCACCTCACCCAGCTACCGCTCGTATGTCGCGGGCTATTCCTGGGGCACGGTTGATTATTACTACGACCGCAATGTGATCCAGCTGGACTGCTGGGAATGGGACTATAGGACGGGCGACAACGATTACAGACCGTTCGTTATCGAATCCATTGTCGCACATGAATACGAACACGAACTGAACGCCTATCTGAACGGCGCTCAGGACAGCTTCCTGAACGAAGGGGCCGCGATGTTCGCAGAGTACCTGTGTGGGTATGGTGTGGCTGCCGAAAGTCACATTCGTGAATTCCTGGCCACCCCGGACAACTCCCTGACGATGTGGGGCGATCAGGGCGACATCAACATCCTGGCCGACTACGGTGGAGCATGCTTGTTCGTGATGTATCTGGCCGATCACTTCGGACCTGAAATGATCAAGAATATCGTCAATACCACCAATGTGGGTATCGA
>JACXTO010000014.1 GCA_016919565.1 Methanomassiliicoccaceae archaeon
GGTTCTCCGGAGGGAAGGGATTGGCGTACTCGCGGCAAACGCTGTCGTCGGAGATGCCCAGCAGGTCAGCGTACATCTCGGGAGGGTGCAGCGTCCCGCTCATCAGCAGGGCGCATCTGATCTCGCCGAAGCTGCGCTTCGATACCAAGGAAGGCTCGATGAGCTTGCATACCAGCCTCCTTTCGTTGGTGGAGTAGCGCACGCTGCTGCTTCCGAAGGCATTCCAGTTGCTGAGGAACCGCAGCAGGGGGCGAAGTCGCCTCCCGTTGCCTTCCTTCGAGGCCTCTTCCAGCTCCATCGCCAACCCGGCGCAATCGACCCCGCATCTGCTTTTCAATGCGTCATCCAGCTCACCGGGGTCGAGGTGGAGGCGTGGCTTCCCTGCCGTCAGCTTCCTCACCGTCTCCGCCAGCACCCCAAGGTCCTCTCTATGGCCGCGGAGCGAGCTCAGCGCCATCGGCCGTTCCAGGTCGGCCGCGGCCAGGGTGCCGCTGTGATCGTCCATTAGGCGCTGGGGGAGGTTGTGCGCCTCGTCGACGATGACTACGGACTTCCTTTTTCTGGCCGTCCGCCTTAGAAGCGCCGACCCATCGGAGAAGACCGGGTTGTAATCGCATACCACCACTTCCGCCCTCTCCGCCGCCCTCAGGCTGGAAGCGTAGGGGCAGGTGCCCAACCGCAGGCAGAGCCTGATCGCCTCTTGGACGTGCAGCGGATATTCCAAGATCCTCAGTGCCGCATCCTCGATGCGCTTGTTGAGGAAGTAGCAGTCCCCGCCCTCCGAGCATGGCACCTGACCGTTCTTCCTTTTGGCCAGGCACATGTCCTCCTTGGCGATGACGTCGACGGCTCTTACTGGTCCTAGCCTCCAGATCAGGCGGAGCGTCTCGATGGCCGCATAGTGCTGCGACTGCCTGGCGGTCGTGAAGAGCAGATGCCCCCCGTCCGATCGGCAGGCCTCCAGGCCGGCGGCCAGGGAGACGGCGGTCTTGCCCAGGCCGGTCGGCGCGTGAGCGATGAGGTTCGTCCCCTGTCGGAGGCAGGAGCGGGCGTCATCCAGGAAACGGTCCTGGCCCGCCCTGATGATGCTGAAGGGGAAGAGGTCTATCGGGTCTGACGCGCTGACCTCTTGTGGGAGGGTGGCTTCCATGCAACCCCTTCGGCCCCGAGGGGGCAGTATCTTCCTGTTAATTGCAGCCTGCCTCGCAAAAAGAGATAAGCGCTCCAGTGATTGTCATGACTGAATGGCAGGGGAAACGGATGGTAAGCTGAAGGGCAGGAGCCCGACAGGTATCGCCTTCATACTGTTCCTGACGACGCTGGCCGCTTACATCGCCAGGGTAAATCTCTCGGTCGCTTTGCCGTTCATTTCCGACGATTACGGTTGGACATCGGCGGAAGAAGGGCTCTATGGAGGCCTGCTGCTGGGGATATTCCTGGTCGGCTACGGGGTCTCGAACGTCATCCTCAGCCCTCTGGTGGACCGCTTCGGGCCGAGGAAGAGCATGATGGTGGCAGTGGCAGTATTCTCAGCGCTGACCTTTCTCACTGGCATCGTTGGCCTGATATTCTTCGCCTTCATCGCCGCGAGGTTGCTCCTCGGCCTTTCGCAAGGAATCCTCTTCCCAAGCGCCAGCAAGGTCACCCAGGCATGGTTCAGGCCATGCTATCGCTCCAAGGTCAACTCCCTGCATCTCAGCTCCATGCACATCTCCAACCTGCTGGTGCCGTTCTTTATCATCCCGCTAATCTTGGTCATCGGTTGGGCGGCCTCGTTCTTCGCCGTCGCCTTCGTCACCGCCTTGGTCCTGATCCCGCTGTTCCTCTATCTGCGGGACTCGCCCTCCGCCGGGACGAGGGTGGAGCGGAAGCCGGTCGGGGAGGTGATCCGCGACGCGAAGGCGGGGCTGCGGGCCGCATTGCGCATCAAGGGGATCTTCGTGCTCTCGGCTGCCGATGCGGCCGGCAACCTGGTATGGTGGGGGATCTCCCTCTGGCTGCCTACATATCTCATCCTCGCAAAGGGGATGTCCGTCGACCAGATCGTCCTGGTCGCTTCGCTCCCTTATCTGGGAGGAGTCGCCGGCCTGTATTTCGGCTCATGGATCAGCGATCGCACTGGGAAGCGAGTGCTGATCACCACGGCCTTCCAGTTGTTGGCGGTGATCTTCATCATTCTCTTGATCGGCGCAAGCGACGAGGGCACGATCATAATGATCCTGGCAGCGATCTTCTTCTGCATCAGCCTGCTGCCGCCCAACTGTTTCACGCTGCTCCAGGGGATCGCACCCTGCGAGCTGCTGGGAAGCGCCACGGGCGTGATGAACGGCCTCGCGGTCGGGCTGGGGGTGTTCGGTCCGGTCATCCTCGGATTGGCTGTCGCCGCCACCGGTAGCTACGATATCGGCCTCTACGTGATGGCTGGCTTGCAGGTCGTCTCAGCGGTCATCATGATGACGTTCCGGAAGTATGAGCTCGCGGGGGCGATCTGCGAGACCGAGGTCTGCGCAAAGGAATGAGGGGTCAGTATGCGCAGCGATAATGCGCGGGTAGAAGGAATGATTATCATTGCGCTCAGCTGTCATGGGTCGTGGACAAGATCCCCTTCGGATGCTCCTCCCTGGACATGATGCTCGGCGGGGGGCTGGAACCGGCCTGCGTCACCCTGCTCTACGGCGAGGCCGGGTCTGGCAAGACGAACCTCTGCCTGGTGATGACCAGGAACATCGCCAGCCAAGGGAAGAAGGTGGTCTACCTGGACACGGAGGGCATCTCCCTGGAGCGCTTCAAGCAGATATGCGGGGACGAGTACGAGCCGCTGATGCGCTCCATGCTCTACTTCGAAGCCAACAGCTTCGACGAGCAGGAGAAGATGGTCGATAAGGCCATCAAGCTGGCGGAGAGCAATCTGGACGTTGCCGCGATCGTGGTCGACTCCATCACGCTGTACTACCGGCTGACGTCGAGGCAGCAGGAGCGGTCGGAGCGCAAGTCGCTCACCTCGCAGTCGCTCAAGCTTCTGGAGATCGCCAAGAAGCGCAACATACCCGTTCTGATCACATCCCAGGTCTACACCGACGTGGAGAAGAACACCTTCGAGCCACTCGGGGGGCATTCGCTGATGCACAATGCCAAGACCATCATCAAGCTGGAGAAGATGGGGATGGGGAAGCGTCGGGCGGTCGTCATGAAGCACCGCCATCTGGGCGAGGGCGGTTTTTCGGAATTCAGATTGGTGATGCAGGGGATAAGCTGCGAGCCGGCGAAGAAGTAGGCAGCTCCTCAATCCAGATTCTCAAAGCTCTCGGCCGACCGAGAAATCGACAATATCGCGCAGGAAGTCCCGCTCCTTCGA
>JACXTO010000015.1 GCA_016919565.1 Methanomassiliicoccaceae archaeon
TATCAATCTGGGAGCGGAGGATGAGCCCGCCATGCTGGCGGATGCCGGCCTGGTCTCCCGGAAATGCCAGGAATGGGGGATGCCTCTCATGGTCATGAGCTACCCCCGGGGGAAGGATGTCAAGAACGCCTATGACCCGGAGCTGGTCAAGATCTGCGCCAGGGCGGCATCGGAACTGGGAGCGGACATCGTGAAGACCAACTATACCGGGGACATCGACTCGTTCCGCGAGGTCACCCGAGGCTGCCTTGCGCCCGTCGTCGTGGCAGGCGGACCGAAGATGGACTCCGACGAGAAATTGCTGCAAATGGTCAAGGATTCCATCGAGGCAGGCGGAAAGGGAGTGTCGATCGGTCGGAACGTCTTCCAGCACAACAACATCGTTGGCATCACCAGAGCCATCGCCGGCGTCGTCCTCGACAATCTGGATGTCGAGGTCGCAATGAAGTTCCTGCAGTAGACGGCTGAGTGCGACCATGCCAAAAGCAGTCTGGGTCAGGTCGGACCACCTCTCGTCATACGAAGAGCGGAAGAAGGTGGTCTCGAGCGCGCTCGAGTCGGGCTACGTTGAGATAGTGGTCCGAGAGGAGGACAAGGAGCTCAAGCGGATCGGCCGCTTCGACGCGATCATCCTCCGAGGAAAGGAGCTCGTATTGGACGGGGAGAAGATAGGGGAATTGGTGGAGATCCGCTCGCCCGACGACCTGGCGAAGGCCGTCGCCCTGAAGGACAAGGTGGAGAGCATCCTTATCGAGGCGAAGGACTGGAAGGTTATCCCGCTGGAGAACCTGATCGCCGATTTCCAGAGGTCCAGGACGCGATTGATCGCCGTTGCCCACACGCCCGAGGACGCGAAGCTCTTCTTCGAGACGCTCGAGGTCGGGGTGAGCGGCGTGGCTTTGACGCCTTCCTCGCCAGCAAAGCTCAAGGACTTCCAGAAGATCGCGAGCGAGGAGCTGCCCCGGTTGGAGCTGGCGAAGGCGGTGGTCACAAGGATCAGCCCGCTTGGGGTCGGGGATAGGGTGTGCCTCGACACTTGTTCGATCATGAGGATCGGCGAGGGCATGCTGATCGGGTCCCAATCGGCATGCATGTTCCTGATCAATTCGGAGAGCATGGAGAGCGAGTACGTGGCCGCCAGGCCGTTCAGGGTCAACGCCGGCCCGGTCCACGCCTACGTCCTGACGCCTTCTGGCAAGACCAGATACCTCAGCGAGCTGAGGGGCGGGGACGAGGTGATGGCGGTGGACTCGGAGGGAAAGTGCCGCAACGTGGTCATCGGCCGCTCCAAGATCGAGCGCCGCCCTCTGCTGCTGCTCGAGGTAAAGATCGATGAACGAAGATTCAGCACCATCCTCCAGAACGCCGAGACGATACGAATGTGCACCCCATCCGGCCCGACGTCCATATCCGACCTGAAGGTCGGTCAGGAAGTGCTGGTGCGGGTCGAAGCCGGAGGAAGGCACTTCGGCACGGCGATCGCGGAGACGATCACGGAAGTATGACCCGCATCTGCGTCTCCATCATCGAGGACCGACCGGAGGCCGCATTGGAAGCGGCCAGGATCGCCGTGGCAAAAGGAGCGGACATGGTGGAGTTCCGCTTCGATCGGATGAAGATGCTGCCTTCCGACGTCGGTTACTTCAGAAGGATACCGGTCCCGAAGATCGCCACCCTGAGGACGGTCGGGCAGGGCGGTAGCTACTCCGGAAGCGAACCGGACCGCCTGGCGTTCTTCCGATCCGCCATTAAGGGCGGGTTCGAATACATCGACCTGGAGCACGACTCGCCGCTTCTGGGCAAGCGCGAGTCGGAGCTCAAGGGAGCGAAGATCATCTGTTCCTATCACGACCTCGGCGGCACGCCCTCGGTGAAAGCGATGGTCGACATACTGGTCCGCCTGGCGGCCAAGGGGGACGTCCCCAAGGCGGCGTTTGCCATCGGTTCGGTCTCGTCGTTGCTCGATCTGATCGACGCGGCGAGGCTCTTCTCCTACACCGACAGGGAGTTCTCGCTGATCGGCATGGGCGAGCTTGGCGAATTGACACGCATCTGCGCCTCAAAGCTGGGCATCGGCTTCACCTATGCTTCTTTGGAAAGAGGAAAAGAGGCGGCGCCGGGGCAGGTGGACGTGCAGACGATGAAGAGGCTCTCGGCGGAGCGCATCATCATTGGAATAATCGGAAATCCGCTGACGCACACGCTGTCGCCGGCCATGCACAACGCCGCCTTCGCCACCCTGGGGCTGGCTGGAAGATATGTCGCCCTGCCGACCACGGAGAGCGAGCTGGAGACGCTCCTGCAGGTGGCGGTGGAGATGGACCTGCGCGGCTTCAACGTCACCATACCTCACAAGCAAAGCATCATTCCGTTACTGGACAGATTGGACCATTCGGCTGAGAGGATCGGGGCGGTGAACACCGTGATCGTCGAGGACGGCCAATTCATCGGCCACAACACCGACGCCCATGGCGCGACCATGGCCCTGAGGTCGGCGGGAGTGGAGGGCAAAGGGCAAAGAGCCTTGGTGATCGGCGCCGGCGGTGCCTCTAGGGCAGTGGTGAGCGCCCTTTCCGACATGGGGGCGAGGACGCTCATCTGCAACCGGACCAAGGAGAGGGCGGAATCCTTGACGAAGGGGTTCAAGAACACCCGGAGCATCGAGATCGAGGATGCCAGGAAGGAGGACTTCGATGTCATCGTGAACTGCACGCCCCTGGGGATGAAGGGCTTTCCGGACGAGCTTCCCATAGGTCCGGAGGTCTTCCGCTCGGGGCAGGTGGTCGTGGACACCATCTACAATCCGCCGAAGACCAGGTTCCTGGCGGAGGCCGAGCGGAAGGGCGCGATCATCATCAACGGCGAGGCGATGCTCGTGCACCAGGGACTTAAGGCCTTCGAGTTATTCACCAACAAGCAGGCGAGCTACGAGGTAATGCTCAACGCGCTGAGGGGTGTGCTGTACTGAAAGGCCATGGGCTCTCGCATGGGGCGGCTACTATAGTGAACGCCATCGCCACTGGCAAGGGCGCCGCCTTCGGGGTGGACCTCCGCACCGAGGCCTGGGTGGAGCTCAACGACTCGGGGAAGGTGGACGTCAGCATCGAAGGCTTCCAAGGGGAGAGCGACGAATTGGCCAGGAGATGCGTCGTCAACACCCTGGACCATTTCAATGCCCGAGGCCGGGGGGCTTCGGTGACCACCCGTTCCCAGATACCGATCTCGCGGGGGCTGAAAAGCTCCAGCGCCGCCGCTAACGCTATCGTGCTGGCGACGGTCCAGGCGCTTGGCGAGGAGCTAGACGATCTGGACGCGATCAAGATCGGGACCAGGAGCGCCATCGAGGCGAAGGTCTCCATCACTGGTGCGTTCGACGACGCCTGCGCCTCCTTGCTCGGCGGGATGGTCCTCACGGACAACTCGAGACAGATGCTGATCCGCAGGGAGAGCATGCCCCCGGGAATGAAAGTGCTGATCCATGTGCCTCAGTTCCAGATAAGGAAGCAGGAGCTGCCGCTGCAGCGCATCCGCTCGCTCTCCGCGCTTATCGACATCGCATTCTCGGAAGCCCTGGCGGGACGCTACCCGGAGGCGATGATGCTGAACTCGTTATGCTACTCTGCCGCCTTGGGCCTGGAGACCAAGGTCATGATGGACGCTTTGCTGAAGGGGGCGTTCGCTGCCGGACTTTCCGGGACGGGACCGGCGACGGCAATATTGGTCAAGGAGGAGAGCGCCGAAAGGCTCCTCTCCGCCCTCGACGGCAAGGACTTCATAGTAGCTGACATCTACAACGGAGGGGATTCGAGGTCGGAACCATGAAACTGAAA
>JACXTO010000117.1 GCA_016919565.1 Methanomassiliicoccaceae archaeon
CGAGCCGACCGGCCCGCAGCGCCAGGCGATCCCTCATGTCCTGAAGGGCGAGCACGTGCTCCTGGTAGCGCCGACCGGGATCGGCAAGACCGAGGCGGCCATGCTGCCGATCTTCCATTCCCTGATGCGGTCGGAGGGGCCTGGCATCCGCTGTTTGTACATCACGCCGTTGCGCGCCCTGAACCGAGACATGCTCCGGCGCCTCGAGGAGTTCGGGAAGGCGCTCGGCATCGAGGTCGCGGTGAGGCACGGGGACACCTCCACCAGCGAGCGTTCCAGACAATCACGGAAGGCGCCGGACGTCCTGATCACGACGCCGGAGACGCTTCAGGTCATGTTCTCAGGCAAGCGCCTCCGCGAGCACCTGAGGAACATCCGGTTCGTCGTCATCGACGAGATACACGAGCTGGCGGAGGACGAGAGGGGTGCGCAATTGTCAATCGCGCTCGAACGGGTCGTGAAGGAGAGTGGCGAGTTCCAGCGCATCGGCCTCTCGGCCACGGTCGGGAGCGTCCAAGAAGTTGCCAACTATCTGGGCGGGGTCGGCCGGAAGGTAACGATAGTCAGGGCGCACGTCTCCAAGGACCTGCGCGTCACGGTCCAGAGCCCTGAGGTGACCGGCAAGGACAAGGACCTGGCGGGCACCCTGCTCAGCGACCCGCAGCTGATCGCCTGCATGCGCCGTTGCCGGGACATCATCGAGGCGCATCGCTCCACGCTCCTCTTCGTCAACACCCGCGATACAGCGGAGGCGCTCGCGGCCCGCTATCACGTCTGGGATGAGAGTTTTGCCGTTGGGGTCCATCACGGCTCGCTCTCCAAGGACACGAGGATCGAGATGGAGGAGGCTTTCAAGCAGGAGAAGCTGAAGGGGCTGATCTGCACCTCGTCGCTCGAGCTGGGCATAGACATCGGCAGCGCGGACTTCGCCATACAGTACAACTCGCCGAGGCAGGTGGCGCGCCTGATCCAGCGCATGGGGCGCGCCGGTCACAAGGTCGGCGCCAGGTCGGAAGGGGCGATAATCGCCTCCTCGCCCGACGAGGTGGCGGAATCCCTCGTCATCACCAGGAAGGCGCTCAAAGAGGAGCTGGAGCCGTTGCGGGTGAGGCAATGCCCGCTTACGGTGCTCGCGAACCAGATCGTGGCAATGACCATGACCGGTCCGGTGAACATGAAGGATGCCTACGGGACGATCGTGCGCTCCTATCCTTTCCGCTCGTTGACCAGGGAGAAGTTCGACCAGGTGCTCGAACAGGTAGGGAGGATCGGGCTGGTGTTCATCGGTCAAGAGGAGTACAGGAAGAGCTCGCGAGGGATGCGATACTTCTACGACAACCTCTCGATGATCCCCGACGAGCGGAGCTACAGGATAAGGGAGCTGAGCACGCGCAAGATCGTCGGTCAGCTGGACGAATCGTTCGTCGTATCGTTCGCGGAACCGTATGCCACCTTCATAACCAGGGGGAGGTCGTGGCGGATCATCGAGCTCACGGAAGACGAGTTGCTGGTGGAAGAGGTGAAGGAGATGGGATCGATCCCCTCCTGGGTGGGGGAGGACATCCCGGTCCCGTTCGACGTGGCGATGGAGGTCGGCCGCCTCAGGGTCAATGAGAATTACGATGATTACAACGGTGATGCGAAGGCGATCGAGAAGGCAAGGGATTACCTCGCTGAACAGCGGAAGGAGGGCGTCGTGCCGAGCGACAAGCTCATAACGCTCGAGATCGGAAATAAGCTGGCGATCCTCAACGTCTGCTTCGGCTCGAAGGTGAACGAGACCCTGGCCCGCCTGCTATCGGTCCTGCTTTCCGCCCGGATCGGTGAGAGCATCGCCGTCCATACGGACCCGTACAGGATCGTCCTGGAGCTGCCGCGTGACATAAAGCACTCGCTCATCGTCGAGACGCTGAGGGGGATAAGCCCGGACAGCGTGGAGGGATTGGTGCGACTGGTCATCAAGAACTCCTCGTCGCTGAGGTGGCGCTTCGTCCACGTTGCCAAGAAGTTCGGCGCGGTGGAGAAGGATGCAGATTATCAGACTTTGAACTTCAACCGATTGTTCGACGCATACGAAGGCAGCACGCTGTTCGAGGAGGCGGTGGACCGGGTGCTGTGGGAGGACCTCGACCTCGAAGGCACCGTCCGTGCCATGGGGATGATCGAGAGCGGCGAGCTGGAGTTGCAGATCACCAAGCTGTCGCCCATCGGCCGCGCCGGCCTGGAGCGCTCCAAGGAGCTCATCGCGCCTTCCCGGGCAGACCATTCCATCCTCATGGCGCTCAAGAACCGCCTGGAGGACGAGGTCATGCACATGACCTGCCTGAACTGCGCCACGCAATGGCGTTTGAAGGTGCGCGAGTCGCCCAAGAAGATCATCTGCCACAAATGCGGAGGCAAGATGGTCGCGGCCCTTTCCTCATTCTACAAGGACAACGTCCGGCTGATCAAGAAGGAGAAGCTCACCGAGGAGGAGGAGACCGAGGTCAAGCGCATCTTCAAGAACGCCAGC
>JACXTO010000118.1 GCA_016919565.1 Methanomassiliicoccaceae archaeon
GACTTCTTAAGGCTTGCCTGATGGTCCTCGATGATCGAAGTATAAGCCGGCACGTAGTTGCGACCAGAGAAGGCACTATGACCGCAGAGACTTGGCAAGAATAAGAAAGGGATAGGGTAAGAGGTTTATCTCGTCTAACACAGCCTCAACGCTTACTTGCCGTACTTGTCCCATTAATCGGCGAAGAGCGCCTCGTCGGTGGGGATCGCCTTCGGGGTCGGCAGCAGGCGCGAGACCCATGTTAGGTTCACGAACATCCTGGCGTTGACATTCTCCGTGGTGATGTTGCGTCCCCAGGTACCGCAGGACAGCGAGAGGGTGAATGGCATGCCATTCCTTGGACCGCCAGCACCCTCGTTCATGTTCTGGTTCACCATCACTCGACCAGTCTTGGTCCCGAACGCCAGTGCCTCCACGTTCTTGTCGTTCTTGGTGTGGATGCCGCAGGTGTGCCCGAGTCCCTGGAACTCGGTGATCTTGTTCGTCAAGTCGACAGCGGCCTTTATCGGCCCGGCGTACTTGTACATGGTGAGGACGACGCAAAGCTTCTCGCCGGAGAACGGGTGCTCTGGTCCCGCGCCGGTCTCTTCGACGACGATGTAGGACCTTCCCTCTGGCAGGTTGATGCCGGCAAGCTTGGCGATGTGATCGGCGGATTTGGCGATGACATCCAGGCTCGGTACCGGCGCTGACTTAGGCCACATCACTTGCTGGAGGCGGGCCTTCTCCTCTGGGGTGCAGATGTATGCCCCGTTCTTCACCATCTTCTCCTGCAACGTCTTGTATATCGATTCGTGCGCCACGACCGAGTTGTCGGCTAGGCAGCTGGTGGCGTAGTCGAAAACCTTTCCGCGGGAGATCATCAGCGCGGCGTCATCGAGGTCTGCCGTCTCGTCCACGATGTGGACGCTGTTCCCGACACCCACGCCGTACGCGGGCGTGCCTGAGCTGTAGGCGGAGCGGACCATATCGACACCGCCGGTCGCTACCACGAGGTCGCACTGGCGCATGAGCTCCTGGGTCTTGGGGATCGATGGCTTCTGGATGATCTGGATGAGGTCCTCGGGGACTCCGATGGCCTTGCAGCCCTGGCGCATCAAGTTGACCGCCAATTCAGAGGACTTCTGGGTCTTCGGGTGCGCCGCGACGATAATGGCGTTCTTGCCCTTCAGCGCGCAGAGGGCCTTCATGGGCGGAGTTGCGTCCGGCCCGGTGGACGGGATGATTGCCGCCACGACGCCGACCGGCTTTGCGATCTTCACTAGCGCCCTGGCCTTGTCTTCCTCGACCACGCCGACGGTCTTTATGCTCTGCATGTCCTGGATCGTTCCAGTGATGCGCAATCTGATCTTGGTGATCTTGTCAGGGACATTGCCGAACCCGCCTTCTTCGACGGCGAGCTTGGCGAGTGCTTCCTTTTCCTTCACAACCGCCCAACCGATTGCCATGACTAGCATATCGGCCTGAGCTTGGTCGTAGTGCTCGATAGCCTTCATAGCGTTGCGAGCGCGCTCCATCATCGCGGTTATCTCGGGCTTGGGATCGGGCTTGGGCTCGAGTTTCTTGTCAGCCGCAGGAGGGGCTGGTGCAGTGGTAGTTTGGTTCATGGACCCCTGAACCGGAAGGTGCGTACTTAAATGCTTGGACAACGTGGAAAAACTCCTATTTTCACCGTATTAACGACGTAAAGGATTGCCCGTCCTCTCGAGAATGCGCGTGAAGGTTGGTAACAAAGCTAGCTCTATAGCCATATGTCTAGCACGAAGCTTCCGTTCCCCAAGCTGGAGCGGAATTCTTGGTCGTCGTCTTGGTCGAATTCGCGCTTTCGACCGCCTGATAGAGGAAACCTCGGCGAATAAACGGTTCTTTTGCGAATTCACCCGGACCTCTTCAATGGAAAAGCCCGGCTCTGCTGTTTGAGGAATTGCATCAGATAGTAGATGTCCCCGGACCCCCTGCCCGTGGTCCCGCTCGCCTTCCACCCGCCGAAGGCATGCGCTCCGATGATCGCGCCGTTCGTCGCTCCCCTTACCCCGTTGACGAAGACCGTGCCGCCTTGGATTTTGTCCAGGAAGTATTCCGCCTCGTCCTCGTCCTCGGTGCATATGCCCGCGGTGAGACCGTACGACACCTCATTGGCATTCTTGACCGCCTGCCTCAGGTCGTCATACTCTTGAACGCACAGTATCGGGAGGAACAGCTCCTCCTTGATCATATGATGCGATTCCGGGAGATCGGCCACGATTGTCGGTGCGACGTAATTGCCCCGGTCCATACCATCATCGGTGAGCCTGGCCCCGCCCGTGAGGACCTGCCCGTCCCTCCGCGCCATGGATATCAGGTCCTCGTAGTCCTTCACCGCCTGGGAATGGATGACTGGGCCGGTGCGGCAGTCCCTCCGTCTCGGATCGCTCACCTTGAAGTCCTTCGTCGCCGTGACCAGCATCCTCAGGAATTCCTCACGGACCTTCTTGTTGACATACACCCTCGAGCAGGCGACGCACTTCTGGCCGCTGTACCCGAAAGCGGAGGAGACAACGCCCCGAACCGCCTTGGCGAGGTCGGCCTTGTCGCTCACGATGGCGGCGTTCTTCCCGCCGAGCTCGAATATGAGAGGGATCGGGTACGTCCTTTCAGCCGCGCGCCTAAGGATTCCATGGCCGACCGCTAGGGATCCGGTGAAAATGATGCCGTCGATCTTCGGATGCGTCACCAGCGCCTCTCCGACCTCCGCGCCTGAGCCGCTCACCAGGTTCACTACTCCAGGGGGGAAGCCCGCTCTGGAAAGGATGTCATAAAGAGCATAGGTCGGGGCGGGCGATGGCGATGCCGGTTTCAGCACCGCAGTGTTGCCGGTGATCAGGACGCCAGTGGTCATGCCGAGCGCGATGCCGAAGGGGAAGTTGAAGGGGCAGACCACCGCCCAGGCACCGTGCGGGAGCATCACGTTCTTCGCGCCTTCGCCGGGAGTGGGGCTCGCGACCTCCCTTTCGAAGCCGCTGTTGCGCTCCATCTCGCTGGCGTAGAATTCCATGTAGTCGATGCCCATATCGACCTCGCCAATCGCCTCCCTTCGGTTCTTGCCGTTCGCCAGGGTGAGCAAGGCGGCGAGGTCGAACTTCTGCTTACGGGCAATATCCGCCGCCTTCCTGAACAGCCGAAGACGCTCTGATAGGTCGGTCTTGCGCCAGGTTTGGAATGACGCCTCAGCCGCCATCACAGCATCGACCGCGTTCCTCGACGTGCCTTTCGGATATCGGCCGAGGATGATGGTGCGATCGATCGGGCTGGCCGAGCTGAAATGCATATCGGCCGGCTTCTTCTTGCCATCGATGAAATTGTGATGGACCTCTATCCCATCCGCCAGTCTAGCCGTGAGATCCTCGACCGCCTTCTCAAACCTGATGTGGAACGCATCCTCTCCGCTGCTCGCGGCGATGCTGTTCCATGTGTTCTCGTGCGTGAAGGGCACTTCTGGGCACCGGC
>JACXTO010000119.1 GCA_016919565.1 Methanomassiliicoccaceae archaeon
GGCGGCGACGAGATCGACGTTGACCAGGAAGCCGCAATCGTCCAGATGGTCGCCCATAAGGGTCGCTTCCACGCTGTAAATATGAACGTGTTCCACCTGCTCCGGGCCTGCTAGTTGCGGAAAGAAATGCCTCGATGCCAATGGTCTCCTCAAGGTCACGCTGAACATGACTAACGCCTCTCGTCGTACATGAAGACCAGTTGTCCCACTTCCTCGTTCTTCGTATCGATCGTTCGATAGGCGGACGGGGCATCTTCAAGCGTATATCGGTGCGTGATCAACTTCGATGGTCGCACCTTGTTCAGCAGCCTCCAGGTGTACTCCAGCCTCCTCTCCTTGCTCCATCTCCCCTGGAGCGACGGCGCCAATGACGAGACTTGGCTGCTGATCATGTGGACTCGATTCCGATGGAATTCTCTTCCCAGGTGCACGGAGGCAGGCTTGTTCCCGTACCATGACCCCAAGACCACCCTGGCATCGAAACCGGCGATGCTAAGGGCGAAATCGATCGCCTGGGGATTCCCCGATATCTCGAAGACCAGATCGGCCTTGCTCTCGTCCATGTCGGATCGTCTGAGAAGCTCCGCCGGAGCGATCGATGAGTCGAACGACCGGTCCGCACCCATGATCAACGACCTCTGCCGCCTTGCCTCTAGCGCGTCCAGGGTAACGAGGCGCGACAGCGGGAACGAGGATAGGATCGCGGTCGTCAGCAGGCCCATGATCCCCTGCCCCAGGACGACGACGTTCTCCCCGGCGATCGGCCGGCCGTCCATGACGAAGCCGAGCGCTGCCTCCATGAATGGCAGGAAGACCGCGTCCTCGGCATCCATGCCCTTCGGGATCGGGATCACCTCTGCCAGTGGGCAGACGAAGTGGCTCTCGTGGGGGTGGAAGCAGAAGACCAGTCGATCCTGCCATTCTTTTGCCACCTCCTTGCCTCGCTCTTCTATCTTCCCTACTAGCGCATAGCCGTATTTGAACGGGTAACGGAACGAGCCGTCCAGCGCCGAGAGGGCGGCGTCCAATTGTATCCCTTCGTCCACCTGGTTCCGATAGAACAGCATCTCCGTTCCGGCGCTTACCGCGGAAACCAGGCTGCGCACCAGAACCTCATCGCGCCCGGGCGAAGGCAGGGGCTCCTTCTTCGTCCTCACCTCTTTCGGTCCTACGAAGAATAGCGAGGACCGATTCCTACGGACGGCGCCGCTCATGAAGAGAAAAAGACAGCTGCCCCCTTTTCTAAGTAACTGAGGTAGACTGATGGCATTAAGTGATCAATTCTTTCTGACGAGCATTATTCCATCGCGGACGGTGAGCAACACGCCCTCCACCCTGGCGTCTTTGGATATCTTCCGATTCAAGGAATCGATCACCTTGGAATCTTCATCCTCCGGATTCAGCACATTTCCAGACCACAGCATGTTGTCCAAGGCGATAATCCCTCCAGGACGGAGGCGCTTGAGCACTTCCTCATAGTAAAGGTCATAGGCAGCCTTGTCGGCATCTATGAAAGCGAAATCGATCGGCCCTGGCACGGTCTTGATCGTCTCCCGGGCATCGCCCAAGATCGGCCTGATCTTGTTGCCAAATGGCGCCTTGCCGAAGTACTTCCGCGCGATCTTGTTGGTGACCTCATCGCGGTCCAGAGTGTAGAGCACCCCACCCTCCGGCAGGGCCGAGGCCATCATAAGCGCGGAATAGCCTGTGAACGTTCCGATCTCCAGCACATTGCGGGCGCCGGTCATCAACACCAGCATCCTGAGGAAGCGCCCTTCTACCGGCCCGACCTGCATCTCAGGACGACTGGTGACAGCATTTGTCTCTTTGCGCAGAGCATCGAATAATCCGTCCACCTTCGTCGAGTGGAGCTTGGAATAATCGTCAAGCATCGGGGGGATAACGTCCAATCCATCACCTTAGGACGAATTGAGACCGCCCTCCAGATATTGCTTTGGATGATATTCCTAGCCGCTAGGGCGCAGTCAGCGGCGGCCTACCGCCTCTTTAGCGTATGCGCAAGGAACTTGTCACCCTTTGCTGCCCGCTCCTTGTTCTTCTTGACCGGCGAGACATCAATGTGAGCCATCTTGCTGATCTCAAGCGCGAGCTTCTTCCCTTTTTCGGTTAGAAAATGAACCTCGCCTTTTGCACCCACGATCCCCTCTTTTTCCATGGAATAGAGAGTTTCCTTTACCACATCCATAGTAATGTGATTCATTCTCGCCAATTGTTCCTCTGACAGCTCTGCCTTCGCAAGATCCTCAAGGATCGACAATCGCTGCTTGTCATTCTGAATGAACTCAACGCCCATTGGTAACCCTGTGATGCTATTCGTGCTAATTCCTAATTAATACTGACCGTTACACGTCTAAGAACCGTCAAATCATGTGGCAAGCAGCCGATCCTCGATCCAGACGACCATCAAAACGCTAATTAGACCTGTCAGCTCTATCATTGAGCAGGTGTCACCAATGAAGGTCGAACTCTATCATGCTTCGAAGTACGGGAATGGCGAGAAGGTAGCGGAGGAATTCCAAAGGTTGATGACGATGAAAGGTCACGCCGTGAACGTTCACAGCATCGATGATTCCAAGCCGAAGGACCTCCCCCCAGCGGACC
>JACXTO010000120.1 GCA_016919565.1 Methanomassiliicoccaceae archaeon
CGACAAGGTCAAGGAGATGAACCGCAAAGGTTCGACGGTCATTCTGACAACGCACAACATCGAGGAGGCGAGCAGGCTATGCCAAAGGGTCTGCATCATCAACAAGGGCTCGATCGTCGCCATCGACTCCCCGGAGCGGCTGCGCAGAACTGCGGAGAAGATGCAGATGGTGGAGGTTAGCTTCAACAAGAAGATCGAGACCAGCTGGTTCGTCTCGGACTCCATTACCCGCTTGGAGCAGTGCGGGGACAAGTGGCATTTCTTCACGGAGGACCCGGACAAGGCGATCGAGCACATCGTCAAGGTCAAGGAGAAGGAGGACCTGAAGATAATCTCCCTCGGCATCTCCGGACCGACCCTCGAGGACGTTTTCGTCAAACTGTGCGAGGTGCCGTGATGGACTGGAAGATGTACCTCCGCGCGGTCTCGGTGGTGGCGAGGAAGGACATCCGCATCTACTACCGCAAGGCTCCGGTGTTCATCTTCGGCCTCATCCTGCCGACCTTCCTGTTCTTCGCGTTCTTCGTTGGTCGGGAGCTGGATATCCACAAGTATTTCCCTGGCTTCCTGGCGATGTCGCTGTTCTTCACCTCCTCATCGGTAGGCCCGCTGATCGTCCCTTGGGAGAAGCAGCAGGGCACCTTCGAGCGCCTCCTCTCCTACCCGGTGAGCATCGGCACCATCGTGCTCGGCGACATGATCGCTGGCGCTCTCTTCGGATTGATGATCAGCACCATCGTCGGCGTGGCTGGCATCATCCTGATCCCGATCACCGTCACCGACGTTTTCCTGATATTCGCCGCATTCGTCCTGGGCAACGTCTGCTTCTCGTCGCTCGGAGTCCTGCTGTCCTCGCCGGGCGGCAAGACACCGGCGAACATCATGATGCTGGCGGCACTGGTCCGGTTCCCCCTGATCTTCGTCTCCGGGATCTTCATCCCGGTGAGCCAGATGACCGGGGTCAGCAGGTACGTGACCTATTGCTCACCGCTCACCTACCTGGTCGACGCGTTGAACATCAGCACCGGACAGGTGAGCGTGTTCCCCTGGTGGGTCGACCTCCTGGTCTTGGCCGCGTTCGGCGCGGTGTTCCTTGCCGTCGCGGTCTGGGTGCTGAGAAGGAGAAGCCTCAAGGGGATGTAGTTCACCAGCTCCATCCAGCTTGGGGACCTCACCATACCGAGCTGATTCGTTCCGATGGCATTGGGAATGATCGTCCACTTGCGCAAGGCGAGGGATCGCGCCGATCCATCACTCGAACGGCCAGAAGAGCTGGGTGACGTACTCGCTTGGGTCCTTCACCGTGTCGGGGCCGTTCATGTAGCGCTCCCACATCACCTTGTCGGGCTTCAGGCCCTTCGCCTCCATCCACTTCTGCATCGCGGTGTAGGTCTCCACAACCTTCTCGTAAGGACCGACGTGGGTCGCGGTCACCACCTTTCTGCCCGGCAGCGCGCAGGGTTTAACCCTGCCGTCGCCTTTTGGTGCGCCGGTCACGGGAAAGCCGACCTCCATGTCGGTTTTCTCGCTGTCATAGCTGTGATACATGGCGAATGGCGGGCCGGCCATCACCACCCGGTTCTTTCCGAAATGTGCCATCAGCTCGCCGAAGACCTGCCCCATCTTCTGCCCGATCTGGTCATTTGGAACGATCTCCCTGATGGACAATCCGTGCTCCGGTTTCGTCTCGATGATCTTGATGTCTAGGGTCATGAAATCTAGCATGATTCCGTGTCTTAAGTTAGTTCTCGGAGGGTTAACGAAAGTGAGATACTGATTCGATTAGGGATTCGCCCATTCATTGAGTCAGCTGGATGGGCTGAAAAGGAATATCGATACATTTATGAGGGGTCGGCTGCGTAGAAATGACAGTGATATAAAATGGCGATTACAATGAACTGGGGCGCGATCGGAATTGGGTCAGTCGTGGCATTCATCATCGGCTGGTTCCTGTTCGGTCTGCTCGGCGCAGTAGTGCTGGCTATCGTGGTCTTGCTCATTATGGGGATCCTGAGAGTAAGGTAAGATCACCAGTGAGGAAGCGGAACCACGGAAAACCCCTCGACCCCTTTTTTTATTCCGGTCTATCTAAGTGACCGTCGTTTGAACAGAATATTTTTTAAACGAAGCGCTCAAATCAATTGCATATGCCCTTGGCGTTGATCGATGCGTTATGGTCTGTCTTGGGCGTTTATATCACGATAGTACTGTATCTGCTCGCAGTCCTGGTGATATGGACCGTCATCTTCGTTCAGAAGAAACGGCCAGAAACAATTCTGGTTTGGGTCCTAGCCTGCCTCAGCTTCCCGTTGGTCTTCGTGCTCCTGTTCTACGCCTATCTCGGCCGCGACTATCGCAGGAAGAAGATGTTCCGCAATAAGACGGAAGCGGACCGGGAGGTGGCCAGCGCCCTGCTCAAGGTGAGGGATGGGTACTTCGCCCTCGATCCTTCCAAGTCCGGACTCGGCACCAGTGAATCGTTGGCGCGGATGCTGTTCGAATCCAACCGGACGTTCCTCACCAATGACAACGAGGTGGAGTACTACAACGAAGGGAGTAGTATCTTCAGGGACATGATCGAAGAGATCAACGCCGCCAAGAGATTCGTGCACTTGGAGTTCTACTTGATCCGCAACGATGCCGTAGCCAAGGATCTCAGGGAGGCGCTGGTACGGAAGGCAAAGGAGGGCGTCGAGGTGAAGCTCCTGATGGACGCGGCCGGATGCCACAAGCTTCCCCGCGGGTTCTTCAACGAGCTGAAGGACGCTGGGGGGAAGACCGCGCTGTTCTTGCCTTCACACGTCCCGTTGAGCCTGAGCATCAACAATCGAAACCACCGCAAGCTGTTCGTCGCTGATGGCGACACGGCCTTCATCGGCGGCTGCAACATCGGGGTCGAGTACCGAGGGGAAGGGCCGCTCGGCTATTGGCGCGATGACATGGTGCGCATCCGTGGCAGCGGTGCGATCAGCGTGGAGAAAAGATTCATCCTGGACTGGAACTTCGCCGCCAAGGACGAGCTGAATGTGCAGGACTACGCCCCGACCAGGCCTGGAAAGGGCAAGGCCGGCCTGCAGGTCGTCTCCGGAGGGTCGGATAAAATCTCCCGGCCCATCGAAGAGCAGTACGTCAAGATGATCACGAGCGCCAAGGAGTACGTGTATATCCAGACACCCTATTTGGTTCCGAGCGAGGCGGTGACCGCAGCCTTGGTGGTCGCGATCAAATCCGGGGTGGACGTGAGGATCATGATGCCCTCCAAGCCCGACCACCCGTTCATCTACTGGGCATCGCTGTACAATGCGGGGGAGCTGTTGCAAAGCAAAGTGCGCATATTCCAGTTCAACAAGGATGGGTTCATCCATGCCAAGGTCTTGGTCATGGACGACTCGGTCACCTCGGTGGGAAGTGCCAACTTCGACAATCGCAGCTTGGGATTGAACTTCGAAAGCAACGCCGTAGTCTACGACAAGGATTTCGCCCTCAAGGTGAAGGCCGCATATCTCCACGATATCGATCATCGATGCACCGAGCTGACCGCGGAGGAATATGGCAAGCGTTCAAGGGTTGTCAAATTCAAGGAAAGCATATCGCGCCTCTACGGTCCGATAGCCTGAACTTCCTTGTATCTAGAATAATCAAGGAATTATCCATGGCGGCCTGCAATGATGCAAATGCCAGCGTAGGCGATTACACGCACGCCGCCTGGATCCATTGTAAGGAATTGGGTTGAGAGCCAGTCTATTTCAGCTTCTTCTTAACCTTCTTGACTTCCTTGTCGATGGACTTCCCAGCATCCCTGGCGCCCTTCTGGACATCCTTGATGCCCTTTCTCACGCCTTTTTGCACGTCCTTGATTCCCTTGTCGATGTCCTTCTTGGTCTTTGATTTCATGCCTTCACCTCAAGAACCGGCGGATTACTCGCTCCCAGCCGTTCTTGTCACTAAGCTTGGGACCTTCGACTATATTCCTCTTTTCATCTTGATAAAAAGTAAAAAGAACAGATGACGGCGCAGAGGAAGGCTGTTCGGAACGATTCAAGATTGAAAGAATTGCGGGAGATGCCACCCTAAATATGGAACCATTCCTTTGTCTTGTTCGTCAGCATGGAGCGGAGAACCAAGACGGCAAGCCCGAACCAGACCGCGCTGATCAATACGGCCCATAATTGATTCAGGTCGGCATTGAGCAGGGCGGTATTGAGCAGGGCTATTGTTGCCACAACGAGGTTGATGACCGAGACGATGATCAAGTAGAACCAGACAGGGCGCCATCCTGCCAGGCAACCCAGGCCAAGGGCGAAGTTGGCGATGGCGATACCGAGGGTCGTGAGGGCCAAAGGCCCATTATTGAAGGTCAGCCCGGTGATCCTTATCCAATCGCCCAATCCGAAGAAGCTCAAGGACGGAAACAAGAGGATCAGGCCGAGCAGGATGGAGAGAATCCCGATAATCGTAATCCGCAATGGCCTCCCACTTCTCGAATTGCTTGACATGATCGGGTCAATTCAAGAGTGCGCCCTTTAGATAATGGTACCGGGCGCGGAAGGGCATGATATCCAAATTCTCCCGACCGTGCTGGATTGGGCAACGACCCCGAAGCCGATGGATCATTCCGGCATCATCCAGAAATCATGAAGTGAATTGAGCGACCGGCTCACTTTTCTCGCCACCTGGACTTCGTCATGCCGACCCAAAGGAAGAAGGCCGTCAGGCTCAAGAGGACAGCCCAGTCGATCATCATCGTCTCCGCAGGAAGGTCCATGAAGCCAACGAGCCCGTGCCCTATCTGGGCAGCGTATGTGGTCGGGGACAGATATGCCAGGTATCGCCACGGAAGGGGGATGAGGGTTATGGGGTAATAGACCGGGGCGAGGGTGGTGAACAGCAGGCTGAGCAGCCGAGTGAAGGCGAAGCTCTGGACGATGTCCGAGGAGAAGGTCGCCAGGGCAAAGCCCAATGAGATCGACATGAGGAACATCAGGAGCATGACGATGATGATGCCGATCACGGCGGCAAACTCGACCTGCACGAAGACGCCGAACAGCAACGCCAGTATCACCAGCGCCGGGGAGGAGTAGATCAGCTCGGAGATTGCCATTCCAGCCACGTAGACCGAGGCGCTGGTGGGCGAGCCGACAACCATATCCTGGAGCTTGAAATCGTTCTTGAGGTGGGACAGGTCCGATTGAAGAGAGGTCCCGGCGGAGAACATGGTCATTATCAGCCCTCCTACGATCCCCACTCCCAATAGCGCGCCCCCGCTGATGAACCATATCAGTGTGAGGAAGGAGAGCGGGGACAGAACGGTTATGATCAGGACAGCAGGGTAGTTCTTCATCTCGTAGATGGCGTTAACGAGGATCGAGGCCAGCAGCTGGCTCCCCAACCGGCTCATTCCTCGTCCGCCTCCTTTTCCTCCCTGACACC
>JACXTO010000121.1 GCA_016919565.1 Methanomassiliicoccaceae archaeon
TCGTTCCCCCGGATTCACAAGCGCTTCCGGTTCGCCGGGTCGTACCAATCGCTGATCGCCAAGGAATACGTCGACCTGGTCCGCTCCGGCGCCATTAGCAAGATGCTGCTGGCATACGTCGCACCACTGGTCTTCCTCAGCTTCACCACCTGGTACGTCAATCACGGCTTGGCGATCCCGGTCGGCTTCAACACCGTCTTCTATGCCGCCATGGTCGGTTTCTTCGGCGTGATGCTTTACTCCTGGCTGACCAACCTGGACTCCATCGACTATTACGAAACGCTGCCGGTCAGCGCCACCAAGGTGATCAAGGCCAAGCTGATATCCTTCTTCCTGCTGACGACGCTCATAAGCACCGGCTTCGTCCTCTTCATCTCCCTCGCGTATGGCGAAACGCGGCTGCTATGGGTCGCCCTCCCGGTGCTGTACGTTACCGGGGCATACATGGTGGTCGCGACCGCTTATCTCACCGGCCTCAGCCCGAACTCGGTCCTGTTCAGCCCGGCGGTTATGTCCCGCTTCATGGTTATCTCGTTGCTTCCAGACCTGTGCATAACCATACTCTCGTTCAGCCTGGACTCGCAGCCAATATTAGCTTTGGCAGGCATCGGCCTGGTATGCTTCGCGCTGCTCGGCACCACGCTGCTGTTCCTGCGGGGCCTGGCAAGGAAATGGGACCATGCCGGTTTCTCCTGACGTCCTTCGAAGCTAAGGCGAGCCGGCTCGATGCCATATGGTTATAGCGGGCGGCGATGACATCGAGTCGCGTTAGCATTTTATAAAGCCCCGACGAATCCTGGCCGCATGGATCGGGGACATATTTTGCGCCGGCTTGTGCACATGAGCTCGCCGCTTTTCCTGATCTATTATTGGCTCCCCGACCCGCTTTGGACCGGAGGTCCAGGACGGCAGATCGGCTTGGTCTTCGCACTTCTCCTTACCCTGCTGTTCGAGGCTATCCGGATGACGAGGCGGCTGAACATCATCGGGATGAGGCCTTACGAATCGAACCGCATGTCCGCGGCAGCCTGGGCGGCGATAGCTCTGGTGTTCGCCATGCTCTTCTTCCCGTTCAAGATCGTCGCCCCCGTGGTGTTCGGGATGGCCTGGATCGACCCGCTGTGCGGAGAGCTGCGCAAACGCAACAGCCGTCTCTACCCCAACCTCCCCAGGGTCGCCTACTTCCTCCTGGTCCTGGCGGTAATGACCGCGACCATCGGGTTCTCGATCGGGGTTCTGGTCGCCGCGGCCCTGGCCGCGCCGATAGCGATATCGGTCGAGAAGGCGAAGACGCGCTTCCTTGACGACGATTTCACCATGATAGTGATACCGCTGATGGTGATCGCCATCGTCTTCCTGGTGTTCGGGATATAACGAATGCTGCGCTGACAAATGACCGATCCAATGAACGGCGTTAAAAGTCTCACTTCTTCTCTTTGTGGAAGGCATTGCCCCAGGGTGCGCGGTAGACCTCGCGCTTGACCTTGGTGTTGATCGACTGAGTAGGGCCATTATGGCACTTCTCGGCCGCCTCCAGGGTCGCATGGCGTTTCCCGCAGGCCCAGCACTGATAGATGGTCTTCATCCTTCCTGGGAATAGGAATAAGGCATAAGTATCTTTTCCTGAGGGCTCTTGCAATCGTTGGAAACTCCCGTGGCCAACCATTCAATCGTTAAAAGCCCAAAACAATTCCTCAAGGGACTCGTAACGTTATATATCGTAGCAACGCATATTAGAGGGAGATGAATCGGATTAAAGTCATCAACGAGCCCTCTGAGCTTGTTCCGATGCTGAGGGCGGTTGATACCAAGGTCAAAAGGGATGTTCTGAAGGAGGTTACCTTGGAGTGGCGCACCGCCAAAGAGATCGAGCAGAAGTATGGCGATGAAGGCAAGGAGGCCATAAAATTCTTTGAGAAGATGAAGCTGGTGGAGACCAAATGGCAATCGACCGGCGGCAACTACCCAGAGAAGTCGTTTCACACCTACTACAACTCATTCCACATCAACGCCTCTTGGCCAGTCTATGAGATATCGGACGTCCTCTCCGTGGCGATGATGGACAAGGACGAGTTCAACGACCTGGAGAAGAAGATCATCACGGCGGTCGGCGCGGAGGGCAAGTTCTCGGGGGACGTGGCGGAGAAGCTGGGCATCACCCAGACCATGCTCAAGAGCCTGGTCAAGCGTTCCATCAAGCTCGATTTCCGCGGACACCGCATCGAACGGCTCAAGGATTGACGAGGTCCCGCGATGGGCGTCTACGTCCTCAGGCTCGGGCACCGTCCCACCCGCGATAAGCGCATCTCCACGCACGTCGCTCTCACTGCCAGAGCATTAGGCTGCAAGGGGATCTACGTGTCCACCAAGGACCCGGACCTGGAGGAGAGCGTCCGCGACGTCGCCGATCGCTTCGGAGGAGGATTCTTAATCCAGACCGGGGTCAGATGGAAGACAGTTCTAAAGGAGTTCAAGGGAACCAAGGTGCACCTGACCATGTACGGGATACACGTCGACGACGCCATTCCCCGCATCATCAGGGAGGCGAAGGAGGACATCCTGATCATCGTTGGGGCCGAGAAGGTGCCACCTGAGGTCTACCAGGCCGCGGATTTCAACGTCGCGGTCGGGAACCAGCCGCATAGCGAGGTTGCCGCATTGGCGATCTTCCTTGACCGGCTCACTGCGGGAAAAGGGCTGCGCTCCGATTTCCCTGGCAAGATCAAGGTGCTGCCATGCGAGAGGGGAAAGCATGTCATCAACACCGATGCCGAGTGAGAAGGAATGCCTTGACATCCTCCTGGCGGAAGGATGCAAGCGCAACGTGATCGAGCACGCGTGCACGGTGCACTCGATAGCCATGGAATTGGCGAAGCTGAGCTCGGCCGACCTCGAGCTGGTCTCCGCCGGCGCTCTCCTTCATGACCTGGGCCGATGCCGAAGGCACGACATCAGGCACGTTTCGGAGGGCGCAAGGCTAGCCAGGGACCGAGATCTTCCTGATGCCCTGGTGAGAGTGATCGAGCGGCATGTCGCCGCCGGCCTGACCGGGGATGAGGCCCAAGGTTTCGGCCTTCCTCCTGGCGTCTACATGCCTGAGACGCTCGAGGAGAAGATAGTTTGCCACGCCGACAACTTGGTCAAAGGGCACAACGGCATCCAGACCCTGGATGGGGCCGCAGA
>JACXTO010000122.1 GCA_016919565.1 Methanomassiliicoccaceae archaeon
CACGATCGCCATCACTTTCCCGATATTCTTCGGCCTGATGGTCGGCGACATCGGCTACGGCATCCCGTTCATGGCGCTTGGCCTGGTGGGGTTGCGCAAGTGCAGGAGCAAGGAATGGAGGGGCATCTCCACCATGCTGCTCTTCGGCGGCATTTGGGCGACGATATTCGGCTTCCTGCTGTTCGGGGAGGCCTTCGGAATGCACTTCGGCCCGCAATGGGTCCTGGAGCCCGGCCTGACCATGGAGGTATTGCACGAGGAATTCCCGTTGGGGAACGAGCTGTCCTGGTCCTCGCTGCTCGGCTTCGAGCTCCCGTCGCTAGGAGTGCTCAGCAAGCTGCACGACGTCAAACTCCTGCTCTACATCACCATCTGGATCGGATTCGCGCACCTGCTCATCGGTTATATCCTGGGGATATACAACGAGAGCATCAGGCACGGATTCAAGCACGCGGTGTTCCACAAGGTCGGCTGGACGATGATCCTGTTGGGCGGGGCGTTCATGTTCCTGTTCATCATCGACATGCTGATCCTCGGCAAACCGGTAGGCTTCGACGATTCCAGGATGATCATAGGTCTGGCTTTGCTCCTGCCCGGCATCATCATCTCATTCAAGGGAGAGGGTGGGCAGGCAATCCTGGAACTTCCTGCCCTGATGAGCAACATCGTGTCATACACTCGTCTAGCGGCCATCGGCATGTCCAAGGCGGGCATGGCGTTGGCGTTTAACATGATCGCGATCGAGATGGTCGCGCCCATGGGCGGCGTGGCGATCATCGCGGCCATCGCCATATTCATGATCGGCCATCTGATGATCTTCATACTGGCGGTCATCTCGGCCGGCATTCACGGAATCAGGCTCCACTATGTCGAACTATTCCAAAAGTTCTACGAGGGAGGCGGATTGATGTTCAATCCGCTAAAGATCGTTAGGAAGTATACAAGCGAGAATACAAGCGAGAGGTGAAAAGAATGGCATTAGAAGCGGGTTTGATTGCAATCGGCGCAGGATTGGCAGTTGGACTGGCCGGACTTGGGTCCGGTTGGGCAGAGAAGGACATCGGTGCCGCAGCGGTCGGCGCGATGGCCGAGGACCAGAAGAACTTCGGTAAGGGTCTGATCCTTACCGTCATTCCAGAGACGATCGTCATCTTTGGATTGGTCATGGCTATCCTACTCTGGACAAAGATGGTTTAAGCGCTCGGGAAAGGAAACGAGGTCTGTTCATGGCGCTAGACAAAGTGGTCGAGGATATACTGGAGAGCGCCAGAAAGGACGCCAGCCAGCTTATAGCGACAGCGGAGAAGGAAAAAGCCTCCATTCTCCAGCAGGGGAACGAGAGCATCGCCGCCAAGAAGCTGGAGAGGCAGAAGCAGCTAGACGAGACGATCAGGCGGCTGAACCAGCAAGAGGTCTCAAGCGCCGAGCTGGAGGCGAAGAGGGTCGTCCTGAACGTGAGGAAGGACGTTCTGGACCAGGTCTCTGCGGGCACATTGAAGGAGCTCGCTTCGATGCCTGACTCGGAGAAGGCCCAATTGTACGCCAAGCTGCTCAATAATGGCGCCAAGATCATCCCGCAGCCAAAGGTCTTCTGCCCCATGGGAGAGGCGAAGCTGCTGTCGGGCGTCTCCGGCGTCGGTTCGATCCAAGAGGTCGAGATGGAAGCGGGCATCATCCTCGAGTCGAAGGACGGCATGTTCCGCCTGGACTATCGTTTCAGGACCATGCTTGAAGACATCTGGGAGAAGGAATTGAAGAACGTGTCCAACATCCTGTTCGCGTGATAAAATGTGGCCATCAAGAGGTAAGAAGGGCAATTACGCATACGCCTGTGCCAGGGTCAGGGCGAAGAAGAGCGCGCTGCTTGGCAAGGACACGTACCCCAAGTTCCTCATGATGGACCTGAACGAGATCGGGAGATTCCTCGGCGAGACCAACTACGAGACGGAGATGTCCGAGCTCGGAGCCCGATACGAGGGCGTTAATCTGATCGAGCTGGGGACCAGCCGCAACCTTGCCCGGATATACCGGGAGATACTTGGGTTCACCCAGGGTGAGCTCAGGGACATGGTGGCCGCCTACCTGAGCCGCTGGGACCAATGGAACGTCAAGACGATCCTGCGTGGCAAGTATTACGGTGCCACGGTGGAAGAGGTCCGCGAGGACCTGGTGGCGGCTGGAAGGTTGAGGGAGGAAGATCTCAACGTCCTCCTGTCCATGGGGTCGATCCCCGAGATCCTTGATGCCCTCAAGGGATTTGACATCGCCATCCCCGAGGAGGTCAGGGCGGAGTATGACACCGCTGGCACGCTGTCTCCCATCGAGGACTATCTGGACAAGGAGTATTACGCCCGATTGCTGGCGACCATCGCGAGCGGGAAGGCGCCAGGGGCGCGGTTCCTTTTGCTGCAGATACGAAGGGAGATAGACGAGGCCAACCTGATGACCTTGCTCAAACTGAAGCTCGAAGGTCTCAGTGCTGAGAAGATCACCAGCTTCCACATCGAAGGCGGCGAGGAGATCGATAAGGCCGAGTTCGCTCGCCTTGCGTCGGCCGAGAACGTGGAGCAGCTCGCTGACGAGCTCGCCAAGTTCTCGTTCTACGAGGATATCAAGGAGGAGCTGGAGAAGATGAAGCAGTCCAAGTCCGCTACCGGCGTCTCCCTGGCCATGAAAAGGTACACATCGAAGAAGGCCGAGACGTTCTCGCATCTGTATCCTTTGTCGGTACTTCCTATCATAGACTACCTGATCAGAAAGAAGAATGAAGTGGACAACATCCGCATCATCGCGCGTTCTAAGGAGAGCGGCATCGATCCGGAGTTGATCAAGAGATTACTGGTGATTTAATGGACATTGCCGTTCTGGGGAGCGAAGATTTCGTGCTCGGGTTCCGGTTGGCGGGCCTCAAGAGGGTGTACTCCACCTCGCAGAAGGACTACGAGCAGGACATCATAAAGCTGCTAGAGGACTCCTCGATCGGGATTCTGGCCGTCGATTCAGCCGACCTAGAGAGATTGAGCGCCCTGGCCCGAAAGAAGGCGATGGAGAGCATCGCCCCGGTCGTGGTGCCGGTCGGCAAGGGCGAAGGGGACCTTCGTGAGAAGGTGAAGAGAGCGATTGGCGTTGATTTATACAAGACCGAGAGTGGCTAAAATGGCGAACGTTGGCGAGATCAATAGGGTTGCAGGGCCTGTCGTAACAGCGACCGGTATCTCCCCGAAGATGTATGACGTCATCCAAGTAGGGCACGAGAAGCTTCTGGGCGAGGTCATCAAGATCATTGGGAACAAAACGGTCATCCAGGTCTACGAGGATACCTCGGGCATCCGGCCCGGCGAACCGGTCATATCCACCGGTCTGCCATTGGTGGCGGAGCTTGGGCCCGGGCTTCTGGGGAGCGTCTATGATGGCATTCTCAGGCCGCTGCCGGACCTGATGGCGTCCATGGGGGACTTCATCAAGCGGGGCGTGAGCGCTCCCGGCCTAGATCGCAAGATCAAATACACTTTCACACCCTCCGTGAAGAAGGGGGACAAGGTCGTCCAGGGGCAGATCATCGGAACTGCCCCGGAACGGTCCATCGTTCACAAGATCATCGTTCCAGTCGGAATGTCAGGGACGATCCATGATATCAAGGGCGGCGATTTTACCGTCACTGATCCTATCGCCACCATCGACGGTCAATCGATCACGATGATGCAGAAATGGCCTGTCCGGATCGGACGACCGGTGCATAACAAGCTGATCCCCGACATACCATTGCTTACGGGCCAGCGCGTTCTGGACACGCTTTTCCCAATTTCCAAGGGGG
>JACXTO010000123.1 GCA_016919565.1 Methanomassiliicoccaceae archaeon
GGCAATGATGAAGGACAAGCGCTTCGATCAGGCGTTGGAGCGACTGCGGGCGCTGGCCGCGACGGGATCGCCGTCGCCCCACGTGCTCAGCGACCTTGGGGTCTGTTTGCGGTACTCCGGGCAATTGGAGGAAGCGGAATCGGCGCTGCACCAGGCGGTGCGGACGGAGCCGATGTACGGGGACGCCTGGAGCAACCTAGGCTGCGTTCACTTTCTGCGCGGCTCATACGAGGAGGCGGAGAGATGCTTCCAGGAGGCGCTGCTGCGAGACCATCGCCCCTACTATCATCTGAACCTGGCCATGAGCCGCTTGGGGCGGGAGGATTTGGACGGCGCGTACGAATCAGCTTCGCTGGCGTTGGAGCTTGAGGAGAGCGCCGAGGCGCTCAACGTGCTGGGCATAGTCGCCGAAAGAAGGAACGAGAACGCCCGCGCCTTGGAGATGTACGAGGCAGCTCTGCGCCTGGCACCGGCGTTCAGGGACACTCAGGTCAACCGGGAGAGAGTGCGCGAGCTGCTCAAGCGCTGATTGAGAAACGGAGGAAAGCGTTTTCGTCACTAATGGGTCATGCTCATTACGACGACGTCGCGGACCGCGTTCATCTCCGCGAAAGGCAGGATCAATCTCCCTTGCGCGTCGGTGCGGAACAGACGGGTCTCGATCTCCTCTGCCGGAACTACCAGAACGTGCTGGATGTCGCCAGTGGTGGAATCGATGACGAAATTCTCGATCATCCCCAGAATCTGTCCGTCGTTGGTCATTACTGTCTTCCCTTTCAGCTCGGTGATGAACTTCCTCATGATCGATCCTCCAGTATGTCTGGTAACTGCGATTATGAACGATTTGTCTCTATAATAGGCTTTCGATGTGGGATATGTCGCAAGCGTCAATCATTCATTTATTGTAATACAATCGACGTGCAGGCATTTCCAAAAAGCGGCGCCCACCAAAGAGAGATTGAAGTATTTGCGCAATCCTTTTCGCGCTTGGAGAATCGAAATGAGGTCAGAGGAAGAGTGCATCAAATACGCATCGGAGTGCTGGGACAAGGGGTTCAATTGCGCAGAGTCGGCAATGAGAGGGGTCTGCTATGCACACGGGATAGATCTTCCCGAGGTAGCGCTGAAGATGGCCACGCCGTTCGGAGGGGGCATCGGTCGCTCGGAGGACGCCTGTGGGGCAATGACTGGAAGCGTCCTTGGTATCGGGGCCGTCTTGGGAAGGACCGAGGCGAAGGGGAACAAGACGGCAAGCTACGAGGCTGCCAGAGAGCTGGTGAGCCGGTTCGAGAAGCGATTCAATTCGACGCAGTGCAAGATCCTGAACAAAAGTGATTTCGTTTCGCCAGTACATGAGCGGAGATGCAAGGAGTTCACGCTTGAATCAGTGAGGATGGCCTACCGCATTCTGAGCGAGAAGTGAATACGCTCTCAAAGTTCCAGGTGCTCACGAGATAAGGACGTCGACGCTATAACGAACAGGAAATAACGTTCTAGCGGTACATCCCCAGATCATCCTTTCCACTGCGCACCTTGTGCAGCGCTTTACCGATGCTCTCGTACTGCTTCATCGTGTCCTTGTCGACCGAGGCGGATATTATCTTCAACGCCGCCTCGAAATGCCTCGTCTCCACCTTGTTGGCGTCCTTGTTCTCTCTAAGCGCGATCATCGCAGCCTCACGGCAGAGGTTCTCCAGGTCGGCGCCGACGAAGCCTTCGGTGCGATCCGCCAGTACATCCAGGTCCACGTCCACCAGCGGCATCGACTTGGTGTGCACCTTCAGGATGCTCAGCCGCGCTTCCTGGTCCGGCACCGGTATCAGCACCAGGCGGTCGAACCTGCCCGGCCTAAGCAGCGCCGGATCGACGATGTCCGGTCGATTGGTCGCCGCGATGACCGTCACCTTCTCCAACGTCTCCAGGCCGTCCATGGAGGTGAGCAGCTGATTGACGATGCGCTCTGTGACGTTGGTGTCCGACCCCCCGCCCCGTCGAGGCGCGATGGCGTCTATCTCGTCCAGGAAGACGACCGCCGGCGCCACCTGCTTAGCCTTCTTGAAAGCCTGCCGGACGGCCTTCTCCGACTCGCCGACCCACTTGCTCATTATCTCCGGCCCTTTGATGGAGATGAAGTTGGCATGGGACTCGTTAGCCACCGCCTTGGCGAGGAGGGTCTTCCCGCCACCGGGAGGACCGTACAGCAGCACTCCGCGCGCTGGCCTGATGCCCATGCGCTTGAACGCCCCGGAGTTCTCCATCGGCATCTCGATCATCTCCTTGAGCTGATTCTTGACGTCCTCCAGTCCGCCGACGTCGTCCCAGGAGACCTTGGGGATCTCCACCAGCACCTCGCGCATCGCGCTCGGCTCCAGCTCCCTCAGAGCGTCGGAGAAATCCTCGGCCGTGACCCTGACCCTCTCCAGGATCTCGGTGGGGATAGGCTTGCCCAGATCGAGCTCGGGAACGAAGCGCGCCAGGCATTTCATGGCGGCTTCCCGCGCCAGCGCCATCAGGTCGGCGCCGACAAAGCCGTGCGTCAGGCCGGCCAGGTACTCCATTGACACGTCCTCGGACAGCGGCATGCCGCGGGTATGGATCTCAAGGATCTCCCGCCGCCCCTGCTGGGTCGGCACCCCGATCTCGATCTCCCGGTCGAAGCGCCCCGGCCGGCGCAGCGCCGGATCGATGGCGTCCTCGCGGTTCGTCGCCCCGATGACGATGACCTGCCCCCGGCCGCTCATGCCGTCCATCAGGCTCAGGAGCTGCGCAACCACGCGGCGCTCCACCTCGCCGTGCACGTCCTCTCTCTTCGGAGCGATGGAATCGATCTCGTCGATGAAGACGATCGAGGGCGCGCCCTTCTCAGCCTCCTCGAACTTCTCCCTCAGCTTCTCCTCGCTCTGGCCGTAGTACTTGGATATGATCTCGGGACCTTGGATGGAGATGAAGTTCGCGCCAGCCTCGTTCGCCACCGCCTTGGCGATGAGGGTCTTGCCCGTTCCCGGAGGGCCGTAAAGCAATACGCCTTTTGGAGCATCTATGCCCAAGCGGTCGAAGAGCTCAGGGTGCTTCAGCGGCAGCTCGATCATCTCCCTGACGCGCTGCA
>JACXTO010000124.1 GCA_016919565.1 Methanomassiliicoccaceae archaeon
CCGAATGCTCGGGCTCATGGTCTAGTGGTTATGAGATGACCTGGCATCCCCAGGTCGCCTAACAAACAACGCCCTTACACGGCGTAGGTCGCCGGTTCGAATCCGGCTGAGCCCACTCATCACACTATCCGGAAGAAGATGGTCTTAATCAAATTTTGACTTTTATTACTGGCTCTGATCTGATGGCGATCGATTCATCCCTCAAGCCATTGTCAGAGGCAATCGAATAGGGAATAATGATTTGAACACCAAGGACGTTGTCCGGAAGAGGATTCTGTGGCGTCGCATGGCGAGTCTACATTAGCGATCGTCGCGGCCATTATTGGCAATCTGATCATCGCGGTGATAAAATTCATTGCGGCCATCCTCACCGGCTCGTCCGCCATGATCTCCGAGGGGATCCATTCGGTCGTGGACACGGGGAATGGCCTACTTCTGCTACTGGGCCTGAAGGATGCGCGTAGACCAGCGGACGCCGCACATCCGTTCGGTTATGGCAAATCGTTGTACTTCTGGACGAACATCGTCGCCATTTCCATATTCGGCATTGGCGGTGGCATGTCGGTATATGAGGGAATAACGTACATCTCTTCCATCACCCCGTCCACCGAATTGGGGGACCCGACGGTGGCTTATGTCGTTCTCGCCATAGCGCTTATGGTCGAGAGCGCATCGTTCTCGATAGCCGTCCGGGCATTCCTTAGGGTGAGGGGGGACATGAAAACCTGGCAGTTCATCAAGCGTTCGAAGGACCCGGCCCTATATGCGGTAGTGTTCGAGGACAGCGCGGCCATCATGGGTCTGATCTTTGCATTCCTGGGCATATTCCTAGGTCACTTGTTCCACAATCCATATATGGACGGCCTAGCATCGATTGCTATCGGTCTCCTGCTGATGAGCGTGGCTTGGTTCCTAGCCTCGCGGACCAAGGGCCTGCTGATGGGCGAAGGCGTCGGCCCCGAGGAGCTGACGGACATCAGACGGCGGGTGGAGTCGGACCCAGCAGTGGAAAAGGCGGGGAGCATTCTCACCATGTACATGGGCCCTAGGGACCTGATAATAAACATGGGAGTGTGCTTCGTTGCGGGGACAACTGACCGGCAGATGCACGATTCGATCCATCGCATCGAGACCGACCTCAGCAATGCATACCCTGAGACCAAACGCGTCTACATTGAGGCAGAAACGCTGGCACATGTGACGAACGACGCAGATCCCCAGGGATGATCTTGTTCGACGAAGGGGCTTTTTCTTACGCCTAGCGGTGACCCTTAAATCGATGGCAAAGCTATTGAAGGTCGAGCTTTTATCCCCTGATTGGTGCTGGTAAAATGGTAACATTCCTTCCATTCCGTGGATATACACCGCCGCTCGGTTCGGATATCACTCAGAGAGTAGCCCCGCCATACGACGTCATCAGCGAGCAGGAAAAGCAGAGGTTGCAGTCCCTTCCTGGCAATATCACGCGGATCACTCTGGGCGTGAAGGACGGCAACTATCATGCGGCAAGGGAGGAATTGGACGATTGGATCGAGAATGGTATGTTGGTACAATCCAGCAAGGACTGCTTCTATCTCTATCGTCAGACCTTCGTCTTTGAGGGCAAGGAGAGAACCAGGACCGGGATCATGGGCCGATTGCTGACCGAGCCCTACGAACAGGGAAACATCCTGCCTCATGAGGAGACGTTCTCCAAGGTCAAAGAGGACCGATTGAACCTCTTGGAGGCGGTGGAGACCCACCTGGAATCGATATTCGGCATCTATGAGGACATGGACCGGGCCATCGCCTCCGCCTTGCAGCTGCACGCGAAGGAAATGTTCAGTTTCAAGGACGCGAATGGAGTGACGCATTCCTTCCTCGAGGTGAAGGACGAAAAGACCGTGGCATCGATCGTCTCGATGCTCAAACAGAAGAAGATGCTGATCGCTGATGGCCACCATCGATATGAGACATCGATGCGCTACTCCCAGGAGCACCCGAATGATGAGATGAAGCGCTACGTCCTCGCAACCTTGGTGGCCTCGGACGACGCTGGCTTGATCGTCGAGCCGACGCATCGCATGATATCGTCGCCGGGGATAACCGCCGACCAGTTGCTGTCGTACGCGGCCAAGGACTTCGGACTGTGGGAAATGGAGAGCCTCGATCAATTGAAGAGAGCATTGGCCGGCTCGAAGAGGGTCGCATTGGGCCTGGCCACCGCCGATGGCCGCCTGTTCGTGGCGGAGTACCTCGGAAAGCCTGATCAGAATCCCTTATGGAAGGTCGATGCCTTCGTGTGCGAGAAGGTGCTGCTCCAGCAGACCCTCAAAGACCTTCTGGACGCGAACGCCACGATCGAGTACGACCACGATGCGAACTCGGTGCTGGAGAAGATGAGGTCCGGCAAGTACACGTTCGCCGTGATACTGTCCCCTCCCGACCTCGGGCTGATCTGGACGGTTGCAAAGGCGGGGAAGAAGATGCCCAAGAAATCCACCTTCTTCTACCCGAAGATCTGGTCCGGATTCGTCGTCTACCGGATGACTTGAGCGGGGCTCACCGCATCGCGCAGGTGGCCTCGACCACGCGCTGCATCTCCATGAACCGGTCGGGGTTCTTACCGAAGGCGTCCTTGCATTCCTGGCTGTCGAAGTGGTACATCGTACCGTTGAACTCGGCGGTGTACTCCCCAACCCTGGGATCGACCTCGGCCCCGCATACCGGGTCGATGACCTTCTTCCTCGCCTTGCTCACCATCGTCCTCGCCCCCATCTCATAGCAATGGACGATTTCATCGGCTCCAGCCTTCTTGATCACGGTTACGTTCTTCATCTCCTCAACCTCGGAGACGATGAAAATGCTCGGGCTGAGCATCTTGGCAATCATGGCGACGATGATGTTGGAGGTATCCCTCAGAGTCAGGATCAAGGTCTTGGCATCCTTCACGTTGGCCCGCACCAGCACGTTCTCGTCCCCGGCATCGCCCTGTATGACCGGCACGTGCTTGTCGACCAGCTCTGCTACCTTGATGGGGTCGGACTCGATGAAGAGGAACTCCTCGCCCTTCTCCTGCAACTGCTCGAATATCCTCTGCCCTACTTTCCCATAGCCGCAGATGATGATGTGGTCCTTCATTTTAGTCCTCCTTTCGGGTAAGCCCAGTTCTCGACGTATGCCCTTCGAGACCATCAGATCGAATACCGATTGCAGCGCCGTGACCGCTGCCGTAACGCCGCCGATCACAATGATGATCACGAGCACCTTGCTGATCGTGGTCGTCGGGACGATATCGCCATAGCCGACGGTGAACATGGTCACGATGGTGAAATAGAACGCTTCGAACGGATCGTCGATGGTCGGTTCCACCAGGAGGAACCCGATCGTCCCCAGCGCCATCATCGCGGCCAACATGATCATAGCGTAGATCAGTCTGCGTCTCACAGCAAGTCCTCGTCGGCGAGCCTGGTCAGTACCTAGCTAGTTGCGGTTATTTTAATATGACTGGGCTGAGGCGACATGAGAATGGGAGAAGATGGAGCCACTGGAGGGGATCGAACCCTCGACCTACGCCTTACCAAGGCGTCGCTATTTAGAGACGCGTTTGAATGCGCGCTACCTCTAAGCCACAGTGGCGTCTTTCCCCTTCAATTCGATGACCCTTCATAAACCTTTCGTCCTTGCTGGACAGGCCGAATATCGGTCATCGAGCTAGCTGGCCCCGATTGAAACACCAGCAAGATGAAAGAGGGCCATCGCATCTGAACGCTCAGCAAACCTTATCTTTCCTCTTTATCTAAGGATGCGGGATGAAGAACGAGATGACCGCCTTCGACGTGCTGGCGGTAGTGAAGGAGATAACGCCGCTGGTCGGGGGCTACCTGGACAAGGTGTTCCATTGGGACAGCCGGAACCTGCTCCTGAGGGTGAACATGCCCAACCTCGGCCGCAGGGAGATCGTGCTCCTGGACCTGAAGTGGCTCTATGTCTCCTCGGAGAGACCAGAGACGCCGGAGTTCCCATCTCAGTTCGCCGTCCACCTGCGCAAGCTCCTCTCCAATGCCCGGATAGAGGGCGTTTCGCAGCAGGAGTTCGACCGGGTCGTGGTCATCGACCTCATGAAGGAGAAGGCGTACCGACTGGTCATCGAGCTGTTCGGGGAAGGCAACCTCCTCCTGGTCGCAGAGGGCAAGATAGTGAACTGCCTGATCTCCAAGACCTGGAAGTCCAGGGAGGTCAGGCCTGGCGCCGACTATCAGTTCCCGCCGGCGCGCTTCAACCCCAGGACCCAGGACTTCGTCGCGTTCAAGAAGGCCTTCGCGTCATCCAATTCAGACGTCGTGCGCACCTTGGCGACGAGCGTCAATCTTGGCGGACAGTACGCCGAAGAGGTCTGCCTGCGGGCTTCGATCGAGAAGGGATCGAAGGCGTCCAAGCTGGACGAGGCCGGAGTAGAGCGATTGTACCAAGGGCTCAGGTCGATCTTGGACGAGATCCCTACGGCGCAGGCGACGGCGGTCCTCGAGCAGGAGAGCGCCGTCGATGTGACGCCGCTCCCCCTGCATATCCATCAAGATCTGGGAAGGCAGCAGTTCCCCACGTTCTCAGCGGCGCTGCAGTTCTTCCTCGAGCATCGGAAGGTCGCGGAGAAGGTCGCCCTGGGGAACCCTGAGGTCCAGAGGCTGGAGAGGCAGCTGCAGCAGCAGCGCGATACGGCCGAGAAGGGGCGCATCGAATCCGAGCGGCTGACCCGGGCGGCGGAGGGGCTCTACACCGCCTACAACGATGTCACCAGCACGCTGGCCGCGATCAAGAGGAACGCCGACAAGACCGATTGGGATGAGCTGCGGGGGTTCGCCAGCACCCTGGCGATGGTGGAATCCATCGACCCGCAGCGAAAGAAGGTGAAGGTCAAGCTGCCGGAAATGACGGTGGACCTTGACTACGCCCGGTCGATCGACGACAATGCCAACGTGCTCTATTCCAAGGCAAAGGAGGCGCGCGAGAAGCAGAACCGCTCACTCGAGCTGGTGCGCGCCACCGAGGTCAGGATCAATGACCTGAGGGCGAAGGACACCAAGGCGGCGCTGGTGGAGAAGACCACCGTCAAGAAGACCAAGGAGTTCTGGTTCGAGGCGTATAAATGGTTCATCACCTCCGGCGGCCATCTGGTCGTCGCCGGTAGGGATGTTAGAACGAACGACCAGGTGGTGAAGAAGCACCTCAAGCTGCCGGACAGGTACGCGCACGCGGACGTCCACGGAGCGCCAAGCGTTGTGATCAAGGACGGATCGACCGCCAGCGAGCAGGAGCTTCGCGAGGCCTGCATCTTCGCATTGACCCATTCCAAGGCATGGAACGCGGGCGTCCAGGAAGGCAGTGCCTACTGGGTCCTGCCAGACCAGGTGTCCAAGACGCCGGACGCGGGGGCGTTCGTCCCCAGAGGGGCGTTCATCATCAGAGGCAAGCGCAACTACGAGCATCATATATCGTTGGAGCTGGCGATCGGCGAGATCGAGCACGAGGGGGCCAGGAAGATCATGTGCGCGCCCCGGACGGCGATCGAGGCGCGATCGAAGCGCTATCTGCTGATAGCGCCGGGGGAAATGGCCAGAAGCAGGTTCTCCTCCACCCTATCCAAGGAGCTTGGCGTCCCGGAGGAGGAGGTGTCGCGCATCCTGCCGCCGGGCGATGTGAAGATACTTGAGAGCCACGGGCTGGCCCTCGGCCAACCTGTGATTAAAGAATGAAGCGCCCGAGCCGGGATTCGAACCCGGGTCTAAAGA
>JACXTO010000125.1 GCA_016919565.1 Methanomassiliicoccaceae archaeon
ATGCTTCGCATCCGTATTGATCGCGCAAAGCTGCGCGCTCTCGATGCCGGCCTCGATGCAGCGGTTGATTGTGTTACAACCACCACCACCGCAGCCGACTATCTTGATACAGACGTCAAGCTTCTTTGCGAACTCCTCGAGTTCCCGATCCGCATCTGATTTCACTTCAGGCTGTTGCTGAGCATTCTCTTGGCTCGTTTTCACGTTAGCTAGAGCATTCTTTACCAAAGAACTTGGCAAGTGCATCCCTCAATATGGGTAAGGAGATATCCTGGATATAAATATTGCGAACGTCCAGATAGTTTTCTTCGCTTGCTGGCTTCGGATCGATTTCAAGGAAATATGAGATTGCGAGTTACTCAGGCTAGCAGTTTCATCAACGCCTCCGGCCACGGAACGATGTGGATGCTCGGCTCGACCTCGTAGAATCGGTAGTACTTCTGATAGATGTCCTCGGCGGTCTGAGGCATCATCGCCGATGTGAGCTTCAGCGAGACCAGGCCCATGGTGTAGACCGTCATGGAGGCGCTTTGCTCTCCCGCCTCGACCCGGCTCTTCGCCCTCGAAAGGTATTCCGAGCATTCGTTCTTGAGATAGTCCTGGAGCGTTCGCAGGCTCTCGGAACGCTTCCCAGCCATGGTGAGATGCGTCACCGACCCTAAGACGTCCTTCAACTTCATAATGGCCATCACGTCATCGCCCTGCATCTGCTCCATCTGCATCGCTGGCTTGAGCTTGTTCGATGCCCGCACCACCTTTGCTATCCGGTCCAGCGAATAGCGGATCGACGATTCGACGCCCCTGATCTCGATGATCTCCTTTGTCTCGTCAAGCGCAGGCGCCTTGGTTGCATTTATGGCCTTCTTCAGCGGCTCCTCGATCCTCCCGTCGTACACTCCGAGCCGAGTCAGGTCCGGGGCCAGCCGCAGCATCTCGGTTACGTAACCCTTCAGTTGGTCCGCCGCCCGATTACGGTGCTTGAGGAAATCGATGCTCGCTGCGATGTCCTTCAATGCCTCCATCATCTCGCCATCCAGGAACATCTCCTTTGATATCTCAACCAAGGCCTGGATGTCCGAGACCGGGATGTCCTTGTTCTTGGAAAGGGCGACCATCAATTCCGTGTGCTCTAAAAAGGCTGCATAGGTGATCGCATAGATCCCTTTCTTCTCCCTGAGGTAAAGGACCGCCGCATCCCTTGTCTCCCGGTCCGGATGGACGATGTCATCCAGGACCGCCCTCATCCCCTTACGTTCGGCGGTGAGCCGATCGAGCAATTCTCTCGAAACCGCCGAAACACGCTTGTTCCTGTGCGAACAATTGCGAAGAAGGACGCTGACCATTTCCGAGGGGTTCTCTTGTGCATGCCGGGCCACCCGCCTTTCAATGCGTCCTCTCTCCCCCGGGATCTGAATGGACCTTACCAAAGCTGCCTCGATCCGCTCCGCCTCTCTCCTCCTGATAGAGGCGTGGTTGGCCGTCTTCCCACTATCGCTCATCCTTCCCTAGCTGCATATTCTGTCGGGATATTATTTGTTTGCCAACAAGAAATTCGGTGTCTTCAGTCGAATATTATCTATTTCGATAACAATAGGATTTCGAAGTTGGTCGGACGGAACCTGCCTAGCGTCTTTTCTTCCGAGCATCTGGAGCAATCCACATTTCAGTAAAAAGGTCGTAAGTTTTTTATGCAACCCATAATATTATTGAGGACGTTAGTAGGGTGGGACCGCATATGGGTGAGTTGTCGCATATACGAAATGTATTGGATGAAATCAAGGGACTGGAGCACGTCTCCGATGTCTCCTTGGTCTCAAGAGGCGGCCTCTATATTATGGGTGACTCCCCGAAAGGCTCACACCCCGAGACCTTCTCCGCGATGAACGCCATCATGATCGGTGCGGCGGAGACCATGTCGGCGGAGCTCAAGGACGGCCTTCGCTACATGATGATCAAATTGATGGAGAAGGACCTGATCTTGGTCGGCGCGGGCGCCCGCTACATGCTCGCCATCGTCACCGATGGCGCGGGCGAGAATGACGCTATCGTCAAATCTGCCACCCAGATCATAGGGCGCATGGACATCAGCGTCTGATCGTCAGAGCCTTCTCATTCCACGGCGCATCCACTTGGCAATTGACCTGCTGCCATATGAGAGCGTCTCCTTGGCACGTCTCCCCGAGCCCTCGACCAATACCTGTTTGTTCAGAATGGCCCGGATCATATCTTCCAGGGAATTGATCGAATCGGGGAATACCGTGATCGCCGCCCCGATGCTGCTTGACTTATGGGCATCGGAACCTGCGATCATGGGCAGCCCCAGCTCCAAGGCTAGGTCCAGGACGCGCTGGTTGCAGCCTGGGGTGTTGCGGCCGTTGATGGCTTCGACCGCATCGAACTTGTTCCTACGGACATCGGATTCCTTCAGGCCGGACCATTTCCGATATGGGTGGGCCGCCACTGCGATACCACCGGCCCTGTGTATCCTTCCGATCGTCTCCCGAGCGCTCAATCCCTTGGGGATATCCTGTTGGACGTTCAGGGCCAGAATGTGCCCGTCCTCGGATGTTATCTCAATCCCCGGCATAACAAGCAGCCATTCCGGGGCCGATTTCATCACTGCCATCGCCCCTTCTATCGTATTATGATCGGTTATCGCGATCGCTCCGAGCTCCTTCCGTTTCGCCGCCTGGAAGATGTCCTGCAGGGTCTGATGATTGTCCTTCGAGTGGAAGGTGTGGATGTGAAGGTCAGCCCTCATCTTACCTGAGCTCCGTCCTCGATCTCCCCTCCGTCCACCGTGATCGCCACCCCTTTATCTGTGTAAAGCGGAAGGGCTTCCACGGCGTCCAGGCCGGGAAGATATACCGCTATTCTGTCAGAGGTTACAAGCTTCGCTGGGATGTCGACCTTGAGGGGGCGGCCGATCGTGACCTCATTCCCTTTCAGCGAGCCGACCCTGATGATGACCTTTTGGAAGTCGGAGAAGCTTATCTCCTTGGATCCCTGCGCAAGGCCGCTGTTCACCGCATCCCCCGGCGCCGCCTCCCCGGCTGGGGTCAGCACCTTCACCTTCCCTCCGGCCTCAGCGGCGAGCAGCATCCCCTGCGATTCCACCCCACGGAGCTTGGCAGGCTGCAGGTTCGTGATCACCACGATCTTCTTGCCCTTGAGATCCTCGCCAGGATAGTACGCCTTCAGGCCGGCGACCAATTGTATCTCCTTCCCGATGTCGACCTTGAGGACGAGCAGCTTCTCGGCATTCGGGTGCGGACCGACCTCCAGCACCTTGCCTATCTTCAAATTCGCCGCTTCGAACCCCTTGAACTTCCCGGCAGGCTCCTCGATGACCATCTTGCTGAACAAAGGCAGAGGCTCGACCAGCTTCTGTCCCGCCGGGAGACTCTCATCCAGCCACCTCAATCCCTTGGACTCGATCCCCTCGGCCATGCCGAGGTAGCCCCAGGCTCCCGCTGCCGAGCGGGGAAGGTAGGAATAGCTCAGAACCGATAGCGCTCGCACCATCTGCAGGTTGAGGTTCAAGGCCGCTCCGCATTTGACCTTGTCCGA
>JACXTO010000126.1 GCA_016919565.1 Methanomassiliicoccaceae archaeon
ATGGCAAGCGGGCAGACGCGCCTGGAGATGACCACGGAAAGCGAGTCTGACGCCAGTACCTGGGAGAACACCGCGATCGTCCCCTTAATGTCATACGGATCGACGGTGTGAACATCCTCCACGCCGCATCCCTTCACCACCGCTTCGATGTCTATGCACTTGCAGGCGATCTCCTTTGACCGGCCGGTTCCAGGGGTCGGCTGGTGCCCGGTCATCGCGGTCGTCCCATTGTCCAGGATCACCAGTAGGAATCGGTGGTCGTTGAAGACCGCGTTGACGATGCCAGGGATGCCTGAATGGAATAACGTCGAATCGCCGATGTAGGCGATCACCTTGTCGTCAATGGACTGCGAGAAGCCTGAGGCGGCGCCGACGCTCGATCCCATGCAGAGCAGGTAGTCCGCCATGCTCATCGGGGGATTGAGGCCGAGCGTGTAGCAACCGATGTCGGTGCTGAAGACCGCCTTCCGCTTTCCGAGGGCTTTGCGGACAGCATAGAAGGTCGCTCGGTGAGGACAGCCGGCGCAGAGCACCGGAGGGCGAGGCGGTAGCTTGACCTCTCCGACCTCGATCTTCGAGTCTGGAAGGTCGGTATCGACCACGCCACTAAGTCCTCGCAAGGTATCGGGCGAGTATTCGAACGCGAATGGCAGATGGCCAGATATCTTCCCGATGACCTTCAATTGGGGATTTGCGGTCTTGGCAAAGCGGATGACCTCGAGCTCCACTATCGGGCTCAGCTCCTCCGCGACGATGACCGTTTCGAGAGTGGAAATGAACTGCTCGATCTTCCGCTCGGGCAGGGGATGACTAAATCCGATCTTGAGCACCTTTACGCCCTTCAGATGCTCGCGCACGTAGGTGTAGGCGACCCCCGAGGCGATGACGCCGATCGGACCTTCGCCGCTGACATAGTTCAACGGGCTGTCCTCCGCCAACGAGCAGGCGAGCTTCATCCGTTCCAACTGCAGCAATCGTTCCCTGCGGGCGTTGGCGGGCACGAGGACGAAGCGCGAAGGATCCTTCTCGAAGCTACCTTTGGCCTTCGCCTGTCTTACCTCCCCAACGTTCACTACCCCCCTGGCATGGTTCACTCGAGTGGAGGTGCGGACGATGACCGGGACCATAAGTTTCTCAGAGAGCTCAAAGGCCTGTATGACCATCTGGTGCGCCTCGGCCGGGGTGGACGGCTCGAACATCGGCAACAAGGCCAGGCGGGCATAGTATCTCGAGTCCTGCTCGTTCTGGCTGCTGTGCAGGGAAGGATCATCAGCGGTGAGTACCACCATCCCTGCCCTCACGCCATTATAACCCAAACTCACAAAGGGGTCGCTTGCAACGTTCAGTCCGACGTGCTTGAAGAAGACCAGGGAGCGGAGCCCGGAAACCGCCGCTGCCGCCGCCACTTCCAAGGCGACCTTCTCATTGGTGGATATCTCGAAGTACAGCCCGGTCTCGCTCTTCCTCGCATCCAGGACCGCCCCGATCTCAGATGATGGCGTCCCCGGATAGGTCGAGGCGACGGAGACCCCGGCCTCCAGGCACGCCTGTGCGATCGCCTCGTTCCCCAACATCAAACGTTTTCCTACGTGGACGGATTCGGCGTGGATGAGATGCCCCCTTAGCAGCATTTCATCACCAACGCGGAGGGTCCGACATCGACCTGCTATCGTGGGGTCGATCCTCCAACCAGAATGACCCGCCCTCGACGCGTGGATGAAGCAATCCCCTGATGATATCGAGCCTTTTAATCTTGGCGACCGAGAGTTGAAACACCGCTCAACTGTTGTCCTACAGAATCAATGTGGTACTCTGCCATTCCATCTGATCGAGCAAGCAAAATCATAAGAGCGCAGTCTTGGTATGGAGGGCAATGACCTTTCACTATCTGATGTTCCGGGCATTCTGTCAAGCCACCGAGGACGAGAATAAGGTCATTTCCGCGATCAAGTTCGTTTCCGGTTCGGCTGAGATTTCCGTCACAAGGTCCCAAGGATTTCACGGCAATCCAATTACTATCCTGGAAGCGGAGGTTAAATCGAAGAAACGGATCGATTCGGCCTTCCGCAATTTGGGTCGTCAGCATATCCAGGAACTTCGGGACACGCTGGATTCGAGGCTTGACGACGATGGCAACTTCTTCTTTAGACTCGACAAGCAAGCTGCCTTCGGGGGCCAAGTCCTCCTCACAAAGCACGACGATGTGATAGCGGTCAAAGGCAAAGTGAAAGCCTACCCGAACAATCGCGAGAATGCCATGAAGGCGCTGACTGCGTACCTGGATGACCTGATTGCTGCATGATGGCACTTGCTCGCAATCCTACCGGGCCTCCCTTCCGAGATTGGAACATATGCTGACTGACTCTGGGAACAAGGAGTGAAGATCGTTGCAGGGCGTCAAGTTTTAATTAGACCTGGAGATATCAGCCGCTTAGGCAGGGGTAGCCAAGCTTGGCCAACGGCGTAGGACTTAGGATCCTATCCTTAGTGGTCCGTGCGTTCAAAAGGGTCGGCGGAATTCCCACTGGCTCTGAAATTCGCACCCCCTGCACCACTTCCTTTTTTCTGGTCTGTGCGTAGGATTCGTAGGTTTGGAGTTCGTAACCCGCAGGCAGGCCTAGGATCGCATATTTTAGCGGTCCATGCGTTCAAATTGCATGCACATCAAAATATTCAAGCAGAAGGTCAGCTCGATAGGAATGTTCATTATGGTCTAGATGCGAGATGCATCGCCCCCATGACAAACCCGAGGATGAATCGAGAGAGAAAGACATTGGAAGTGATGGTTCGCATCCACTGCAAAGGCCACCGTCATGCTCCGGACGGTCTTTGCACCGATTGCCAGGATTTGTTGCACTACGCATCATTGCGATTGGACAAGTGTCGATTCCAAGAGCACAAACCGACCTGCGCCAAATGCCCGGTCCATTGCTACCAGCCTGAGATGAGGGGGCGGATTCAAGAAGTGATGCGGTACTCAGGCCCGCGAATGATGGCATATCATCCTTTCCTGGCCATGCGCCA
>JACXTO010000127.1 GCA_016919565.1 Methanomassiliicoccaceae archaeon
CGGTTCCTTCGCGGTCCTGCACGGGGCCCTCTCCCCTAGCAGGTCGACGACGAGATCGGCGATCTTCTCCGCCATGAGCCGATAGGTGGTCAACTTGCCACCCACCAGGCTGACCATGTTGTCCAATCCGCTGGAGCTATGATCGATGACGGAGAACGAGCGCGAAGCATCCCTTCCCTTGGTGCCCTCGTCCAGCAGCGGCCGCAGCCGAGCGTACGCTCTCACCATCCGGCTGCCTTCCAGGCCAGGAAGCATCAGGGAGCACTCCTTCCGCAGCAGCTCGATCTCGCTGACCGATGCCCGCACCTTCTCCAGGCTATGCCTTGCGCCAGAGGTCGTGCCGAGGATCGTGACCGAGTGGCTGGGGACGATGATGTCGCCGTCCGAGGGTATGCGCAAGCGGTTGAGCAAGCCCCGGGTCTGACGGCCGTCGACCACTACCATCGATCCTTTGTCCAGGGTTAGCGGGAGCGGCATTTGCACCATGGCGGCCACCTTGGCCGACCAAGCCCCCGCGGCATTGACCACGATCTCGGGCTTGATCCGCCTCGACTCCCCGGAGATCGTGTCCTGATAATGCACCTCGTCCACCGTTCCTCTGCCCTGCTTCATCCTGACGACCCGCTGATAGTTCAGGGCGGAAGCGCCGGCGATGCGGGCGGACTCGATGTTGCTCAATGTCAAGCTGAAGGCGTCGACCGATGCGTCGTTCACCGCGACGGCGTACTGGATCCTGTTGGACAGGCCAGGCTCGCGCAACAGCGCATCCTTCACCTCCAATGCTTCCGCCTTGACGCCGGCCTTGCCGCACCCTTTCATGAATTCGGCGGGATAGTTGGGATCGTCCCCCGGGAGAGAGACGAAGATGCCGCCGCAGTCATCGATGCAATGCCCGGCGATGCGGCGAAGGACCATGGATTCCTCGGCGCACTCCTTGGCCGTAACTGGGTCTTTGATCGCGTAACGAGCCCCGCTATGGAGCATGCCTTGATTGCCGCCGGACGCGCCTGAGCAGAAGTCCCCCTGGTCCAGCAACAGGGCGTCCACGCCCCTCAAGGCCAGGTCGCGGAGGATCCCCGCGCCGACCGCCCCCCCTCCGATGATCAGAACCGGTACGCGTGCCAATAATCTCACTCGCAGCTGTGTACGTTACCTTGACTGAGCCTAGGTTTAATATTTTATCGCAAAACGCAGCCCGAAAGCGCTCTGGCATCAGAATGATGATTGGGAAAGTAGCGGGGGGTCGATTTGAACGACCGGTCTCCGGGTTATGAGCCCGACGGGATGTCCTGGCTACCCCACCCCGCTGTGGAAAACTCCTAACAATGAGGCCTTAGATAAAGCTTTGTATGGCCCATTGGCTCAGAAGAATTTGCGCAATCGCATAATGTCTTCCAGCGAGCCCTTCACCCGGACCTTCTTCAGCGCCCATGCCTTCATGATCTTCATCTCCTTGCAGTGGAGCTGACGGACCGTTTCGTGGTCCGATATAATGGTCATGTCCGGATTGGGGACGCAGCCGTCGCACACGCTTTCGACCTTGCAGTCCTCGAGGATGAAGTAGTACTTCTCCTCCCCCAGGTCGACCTGCACCTTCTTCCTGATGCCAGTGAGCTCCTTGCGGAGCAAGGGGTCGCTTTCGACCTTGGCGTTGAACTGAGCCACGACCTCTTCGAGAATCTTCCTGCTTTCCATCTTTTCACTCGTCCCAATCCGTCAGCTTCGTCGTCTTCGCGGCGGAATATGCCCTCTTCGCCGTCGCCCACGAGCGGCGGGTGTATGGCGGGAGACACCCCTTCTCCTTTATCCAGTTTTCCAAGAACGCTATGGTGACCTTGTCGTGAGCATAGCCGGTGCCGATCGGCCGTCCGAGCTCGGTCTGGATCTCCCTGACGATCGCATCCCGTCGGGTCTTTGCCATTATCGAGGCGGCGGAGACCACCGGATACTTGGAATCGGCCTTGTGCTCGCAGACCAGGTGGGGACGGTAGCTCAAGTGTCGCATGATCATTCCACCGAACCGGCGCTCGTTCACGTCGCACGCGTCCACGAACACCTCCTCAGCCCGAAGCGAATCGATCAGGCGTGCGAAGACCTCGGCCTCGAAGCGGTTCAGGTGACCGTCCGTGTTGGCATCGATTTCCCGGGGATCGACGACCTCGATCCGCACCTCGGCCATGTCGGAGATGCGCAGGGCGAGCTCCTCCCTCCTCTCCGCCTTGAGCTGCTTCGAGTCCCTCACCTGCAACGAACGAAGATCGGCGTCGTCGGCCACCATGACCGCGGCCACCACCATCGGGCCGATCACCGGGCCTCGGCCGGCCTCGTCCACGCCGCAGAGCATGTTGGTTAATTGAAGGATGACGTATAATGCTTGTTCTGGCCGAGCGGAGACTGGCGGCGAGACTCGATGAAGCAACTACCATCCAACGTATAATCTACTTAAAAGATGGTCAATTCCTTAGGATTTATAATAGGTCCATCAATCACGTTCGGGAGATGAATTGTTGACAGATGTCCAGGGTCGCAAATCATTGAACGGTTTCAAGCTAACTCGAGTAGGGGTCACGGATGTCAAGAAGCAGGTCACGGTCCAAAGGGACTATGGCAGCTCCTGCCTGAACTGCGTCATCGACATCTTCGTTGACCTGCCTTCGACCCAGCGTGGCTCGCATCTTTCCCGCAACCTCGAGGTGATCGCTGAGGTCCTCGAGATGAGCGTCAGCAGGCCGGTCAGCGGCCTAGAGGCCCTGGCGGGGGACATCTGCCAAATGCTGTTCGAGCGGCACGAGTACGCTTCCTACGCCGAAGTTAACATCGCTGCCGATTATTTCCTGGACCGATCGGGACCGAGCGGGAGGATCAGCAAGGAACCGTTCAAGTTGATGGCGAAGGCGAGTGGGAAACGCGGCAAGGGGATGAGGAAGATGATCGGAGCGCAGGCCATCGGCATGACCGCCTGCCCCTGCGCCATGGAGACCATCCGCGACAGCGTCAAAGGCAACGTCTCCTTCCAAGGGGATTTCCCGGTCATATCGCATAACCAGCGGAATGTATCCACCCTGATGATCGAGGTCCCCGGCCGTTTCGAGGTCGAGGCCAACGACCTCATCGATATCCTGGAGCAATCGTTCTCGTCCCCCACGTTCGAGATACTGAAGCGGTCGGACGAGGCGACGGTGGTCATCAATGCCCATCGGAACCCGAAGTTCGTAGAGGACGTGGTGAGGGACATCCTGACCAAGGTGTTGGAGAAATACCAAGACCTGCCAGACGAGGTGGAGGTCACCGTCAGGAGCGAGAGCCAGGAATCCATCCACAAGCATAACGCTTTCGCTGAGCGCGTGACCTCGTTGAAAGAGCTGCGCGAATGAGCGATGGAGCCAAGAGGATGCCAAAAGTGCGAGCGGTCGTCTGCGACGTGGACGGAACGATAACCGATTCGCGCAAGCTCATCCAGGTCGAGGGCATAGAAGCACTGCGGAAGGTCCAGGACCGTGGGACGACTGTCATGATCGCCTCAGGCAACGTCCTGCCAGTGGTGTTCGGCCTCTCCGCCTATATCGGAACGAAGGGGCCGGTGATCGCGGAGAACGGCGGGATCGTCTACTACCAGGACAGGACGTACCAGCTGGAATCGAACGAGCTCCCTCTGAAG
>JACXTO010000128.1 GCA_016919565.1 Methanomassiliicoccaceae archaeon
AGCGGATGGTGGACCGACACTTCATGCCGTCGTTCTACGTCCGCTCCGCTTCGGAGGAAGCGTTGCGCAAGATCGCCGCCGACCTGCGCATGATCGACGTTCCAGATACCAGTATCGAAATGCATAGCACCCTGATGCACCCCGGGCCGATGCCGTTCCTGCGCGTCACTCCAGGCGACTACGCCTCCCTGGGGCAGACTGCCAGATTGGTCGACGCCTGGGGCCGCTATCGCGATAATGAGCTGTACAACGTCGATCTGCGCCTCGACCAGCGCTACTTCCTGAAGCACGATATCTTCCCCATGGGCCTGCTGGAGGTCGGGACGACGTACCGCATGCTCGACTCCCAGGACCGGGTCATCTATCCCGTGCCGGAACTAACGACGGCCATGCTGAAGGTGGACGTGCGCGCCTCCCGGGGCATCCCGGTGCTGGACGACGTGATAGAGAGCGTGCGGGTGGACGACGTGCTCCTCGACGGAACGGAAGAAAGCATCCTGGAGGAGCTGCAGTCGCTCGTTCACGAACGAGATCCAGACGTCATCTACACCGAGGGCGGCGACGAGTTCTACATGGAGTACCTGACCAAGAGGGCGGAGGGGCATGGCATCGCCCTGAACCTCGGAAGGGAGGCGGGATTCCGCAAGGCCAAGGAGAAGAGCTACTTCACCTACGGCCGAATAATGTACAAGCCGCCGGCGCACAAGCTGCGCGGCCGGATCCACATGGACGTCGACAAATCCATAACGTACACGCGCAGCGGCATCTATGGCCTGATCGATATCGCCCGGCTAAGCCTGATCCCCGTGCAGGACCTGGCCCGCCTGTCGCCCGGGAGCGCGATAAGCGCCATGCAGATCAATCAAGCGGTTCGCGACGGGCACCTGGTGCTGTGGAAGAAGAACCTGCCGGAGGGCTTCAAGACCGCCGGGGCGCTGCTGCTTTCAGACCGAGGGGGATTCATCTACGAGCCGAAGGTCGGGATACACGAGCGCATCGCCGAGGTCGACTTCGCCTCGCTCTATCCGAGCATAATCGTGCGGCACAACATCTCGCCGGAGACGCTAATGTGCTCCTGCTGCCCCTCCTCCTCGCGCGTCGTCCCGGGCATCGGCTACTGGACCTGCGACAAGCATGTCGGACTTCTGCCGACTGTCCTGGAGCCGGTGATCAAGCGCCGGCTGGAGCTGAAGCGACTGATCAAGGAGAACTCGCCGAACAAGGAGATGTACGACCAGCGCGCCCAGCTGCTGAAGTGGCTGCTGGTGACCTGTTTCGGGTACACCGGCTACCGCAACGCCCGCTTCGGCCGGATCGAGTGCCACGAGGCGATCAACGCCCACGGGAGAGAGATACTGCTGCGCGCCAGCGGCATGGCCGAGGAGCGTGGGTTCAGCATATTGCACGGCATCGTCGACTCGCTCTGGCTCGAAGGGAACGGCGACGTGGACTCGTTCTGCCGTGACGTGGAGCGGGAGGTGGGGATACCGCTGCATCTCGATGGCATCTACAAGTGGATCGTGTTCCTGCCGTCGATAGCCACCGGCATCGGGGCGCTGAACCGCTACTACGGCCTGTTCGAGAGCGGGGAGCTGAAGCTGCGGGGCATCTTCCTGCGCCGGAGCGATACCATCGCGCTCGCCCGTTCGCTGCAGGACGACATGCTGGCCGTCTTCTGCAGAGCCTCCGATGCAGCAGGATTCAAGGCGCTGATCCCGGAGGCGCTCGCGGTCCTCGACCGCTACCTGGACGATCTGCGGAGCGGGAGCGTGCCGCTGCAGCAGCTGATAATGCGCCGGCGGACGTCCAAGGAACTTGAGGAGTACACGCAATTCAACGATTCCTACGCGGCGCTGAAGCAAATGAACGAGCGCGGCTTCGACGTGCCTCCAGGCAGAGCGGTGGAATACGTAATCTGCGACGGCGAGAGCAAGAGCATCTGGAATCGGGTCAAAGTGGCGGCGTTCATCGACGGCAGCGAGCAATACGATACGAACGAATACGCCAAGATCCTGTTGCGAGCGACCGCAGACCTGCTGATACCCTTCGGCTGGAGCTTCGAGACGCTCAGCCAGCGCTCCGGCCTAACCGCCCAGAGCTGCAAGCAGCGGATCTCGCAATCCGAAGTAGAAAAGTATGAGAGGAAAGAGCATCGAGCCGGTCAGGTGCACCCTGCCGATGCCGAGGAGCGGAGGCAGCAGGCCTAGAACGCTGGCGCAGGCCAGGAGGATCAGGCCGGAGAGGCCGTTGAACACCGCCACCAGGACGAGAACAAAAGAGATCACGATGAGGTTCAGCGGCAGCAGGCTCACGCCACCAAGCTTCCTGGCAACGAGAGCGCCAAGCCGTAGCGTGGCGAAATAGCCGAGCAGGGCGCCGACCAGGGTGGCGAGGAGCAGGACGACGAAGTCGGCGGAGAGGGGCGATGCCAATTCGCCCAGGCCCTCCAGCCCCAGGACCTGCATCACCGTCAGCAGCGCCCCGGTCCGGCCTTTCTCCAACGTGGCTAGGGCGATCAGGCTGAAGACCGCCGAGGACGTGCCGACGGCCGACACCATGACGATGAAGCGCTTGGCGCCTTCATCCCGGTCGGCATCGTCCCGCCTGGAGAACAAGGAGGCGATGACCGTACCGGTGGTGGACGATATCCCTGGCAGCCATCCGGCCAGGAAGCCGGCGGCCGTTCCTTTGAGCCCGTCACCGAGCGACACGGACGCTTCCCCGCAGCCCTCCTGCTGCGGCACCGGCCGGGAGCGCAGGGACAGCAGCAGCGAGGGAAAGCCGAACAGCCCGGTGAGCAGGGGGAAGAGCACGCTCTGCCGCATGCCTGGAAATAATTCTGAGAAGGGCAGCTGCGCGTTCATCGCCAGGAATCCTAACCAGCCGGATGCGAGGAAGAGCGTCAAGGCGAATAGTGGAGCGATTGTCGACCTCCTCCGCACCGACCATACGCCCTCGGCTATGACGTTCGCTCCGACCCTCGGAACGGGGCCGAGCACGTTCCACTTCCCATGTTGATTCGCAAGCAAGAAGCCGCGCGCCGATCTGTGGATGACCCGACCAGAGATGCGGCCATGCGAACGGTCCGATGGGATCGGAAGGACCGATATCACCGTCGCAGCTTCGACCACGGATCCAGGTCTTGCATCCAAGAGCGTGCGCACCTTCCTCGACCGGAATTCGGAGGCGATCAGAAGCACAGCGACGAGGAGCAGGAAATAGGGACAGGCCAGCTCGATGGCCCACTCGCAGCCCCAAGCGGAGAGCATGAAGAGCTGCAGTGGGACGGCGAGAAGGAGCGCGACCGTCGCCCCGATCAAGCTGCCGGTGGCGGCGCAGACCAATGCCGGCCCGCCCTGCCCAGCGAGCAGCAGGCGATGCGCCGGCAGCACGGAGAGCACCTTGCTCTCGTCCGGTATCCCGAGGAACAGGGAGGGAAGGAAATCAACGAAGGAATGCGTCACCGAGGCGGCGATTATCAGCACCGAGAGGAGCAATGGAGCGAACTCCGGCCGAAGTCCGAATTCCGTGCACAGGTAGGCGATCCCTTCCAACAGAGGGACGCTCATCGCCAATAGGAGCAGTGCCAACGTGTTGACATGCATCCCAGGGACGAGGCCGCTGCCCATGCCCAGCAGCGAGCCGAGCACGGCGAACAACAGCACCACCAGCATTGTCCCCAGGTCCATGGGCGCATTTCCGCTTTCATCGAAATCATCAAGGCCACTACTCTAAGCCTTCAGATAAGCAGTTTTAATTGCCTATGGCTCCGATGTCGTGGGGTCAATGAAAGACGTCATCGTCGCTGAGCAGCTGACAAAGAAATTCGAGGACCTGACAGCGGTCGACGGCATCAGTTTCACTATCCACGAGGGAGAGTGCTTCGGCTTCCTCGGTCCCAATGGCGCGGGCAAGACCACCACCATCCGCATGATCCAGTGCGTGTCCCCTATCACGTCGGGAAAATTGAGTGTGCTGGAAATGGACGCGAGCATGGACCAGCGACGCATCAAGGCCCTTCTGGGAGTGGCGCCGCAAGAGGACAACCTCGACCCGGATTTCTCCGTCCTCCGCAACCTGATAGTGTATGCGCGATACTTTGGCATCGAGCGCAGCGTGGCGGAGAAGAAGGCGCGCGAGCTGCTGGAGTTCATGCAGCTGACCGAGAAATCGGACGTGATGATACCCAAGATATCCGGGGGGATGAAGCGCCGCTTGGTCATCGCCAGGGCGCTGATGAACGACCCGAGGCTGCTGATCCTCGACGAGCCTACCACCGGCCTCGACCCTCAGGCAAGGCACGTGATCTGGGACAAGATCCGGGAGCTGAAGAGGAAGGGCGTGACGGTGATCATCACCACCCACTACATGGACGAGGCGCAGCAGCTCTGCGACCGGCTGGTCATCATGGAGAAGGGCAAGATCCTGGTCGAGGGTGGACCGCAGCAACTGATCGAAAGCCAAGTGGGACGGGGCGTGGTGGAGGTGGTCAACCCGGACCAGGGGGTGGAGGAGATCCTGCGCAGCAACGGCTGGGCGCTGGAGAGGGGGAGCGACCGCATATTTATCTATACCAACGAGCGGCGCATGGTCAGGGAGAAGGTGCAGAAGGACCTGCCGAACGCCAACGTGATCGCGCGCGATGCCACCCTGGAGGACGTCTTCCTCCGACTCACAGGAAGGGGGCTCAAGGAATGAGCATCATCAATAACATCTCATTTCGCTCGCTGGCGGTGTGGGCGCGGAACAAGGACGTCTTCTTCCTCACCTGGAAGACGAACTTCCTGCCGCCGTTCCTCGAGCCGATACTCTACCTCCTGGCCATGGGCTTCGGCTTCGGCATGCTGGTGAGCGCCTTGCCTGCGCCGTACGATGAGTTCAGCTACGCGCAGTTCCTCGGCCCGGGCCTTATTGCCATCAGCGCCATGTACGGCGCGTTCTTCGAGTGCACCTACGGCTCCTTCGTGCGCATGCATTACCAAAAGACGTTCGATGCCATCGTGGCCACGCCGATAAGCATGGAAGAGGTGATCACCGGCGAGATTCTGTGGGGGGCGACGAAGAGCGTGATCAACGGCGCCATCGTCGCCGTAGTGATCCTGGCCTTCGGGCTGGCGACCTTGCCTGGAGTGCTGTTCATCCCGTTCATCGCGCTGCTGGCGGGACTGGCGTTCGGTTCGATAGCGATGATCTTCACCGCGCTCGTCCCGAACATCGACTCGTTCAACTATCCGTTCTTCCTGTTCATCACGCCGATGTTCCTGTTCAGCGGCACATTCTTCCCGCTGACCGTCCTCCCCACCGCCGTCCAGCAGGTGGCGCTCGCGTTCCCGTTGACGCATGTGGCGACGATGATGCGCGACTTCTCGCTGGGCACTTATTCCATCAACGACCTCTGGGGCTGCATCTACCTGATCGTGCTCACTGCGATCTGCTTCTACGCGGCCATCTACCTGATGAAGCGGCGACTGGTCAACTGAGGATCGTCAGCTTGCCGTCGCGCACCTTGACCTTCACCAGGGTCTTGATGTGGATGCCGAGCTCCTTCTCGATCTTCGCCTTCTCGCCGCCCTTCTCCACTACCACGATGACGTCCACGATGTCGGCGCCGATCTCCTGCAAGCCGCGGATGACCGCCTTGATCGTTCCACCGGTGCTCATGACGTCGTCGACCAGCACCACCCGGTCTCCCGACCTGATGTCGTTGATGTACATCTCTTTGTGCGAATAGCCGGTCCATTGCGTTATCTCCACCTCGCCTGGCAGACCGTAGCGCCTCTTCCTCACCACCGTGTAAGGTATCCCTAGTTCCAGTGAGAGAGGCACTACCAGCGGTATCCCCATCGCCTCCGGCGCCACGATCACGTCGCAATGGAAGTCCCCGACCTCCTTGATTGCGTCCAACGTCTCAGCTAGCACTATCGGGTCCATCCTCGGCACCCCGTCGGTTATCGGGTTGACGAAATAATCGTAATTGTTGATGCGCACGATCGGCGCCGCTTCCAGGCACTTCTTCAACTTCTCCAGCATCGTCGAAGGGATTTGCTGAGAGCGTATTAAGATTCTGGTTCGTTCGCGACGGATCAGACAGTCTTCATCCAGAGGCGGCCGGTCCGCTTCACCTTGCCCTCGGCCTCCAGGAACTTGAGTGTCCCTCGCACCAGCTCCTCGCTCACATCGATCTGGAATTGGTCCTTGAATGCCTGCCGGACCTCCTGCTCGGTCTTGCCCTCGTGCAGCGTCTTCGGCATCAGCGTTCGCAAATCCTCATGCAAGTTCCAAGGGAAGATGAACCAGGTCCAGTCGCTCTCTGCGACCTTCACTGAATAGAAGTCAGGTTCGATGGTAGAGTGACCGATGTGCAACAGGGTGGTGCTCTTGATCTCCTTTGGCCTCATCTCCTTGATGTGGGAGATCGCCAGCTTGAGGCTTTCTCCCGTATCAGTGATGTCGTCGACTATCAGAACGGTCTCGTGGGCGATGTCCGCGTTCAGCTCTTGGGTGAGGAGCGCCTTCCCGTCCTGGCTGGCGGTGATGCCCCAATGCTCCGTCTTCACTGCATACAATTTCTTAACATGCAGGTAATCGCACAATAACCGGGCGGGGATCCAGCCGCCCCGGGTAAGGCCGATGATGACGGTCGGCGTGCAGCGGCAGTCCTGGATCTGCCTAGCAACGTCCAACGTCCATTTGGTAATCTCATCATATGTCACCAATTTGCATTTGAATTTCTCAATCTCCACCATGATTGCCACCTGGAACCTCGTTCATCTATGAGGACTGACGACGCCCATTACGAACATAGGAGGAGAAAAAGGCTTTCGCGCCCTTTATCGTACTTCGGAAGGACGGAACGGACCGCGCCCATTTTCGGAACACCCAGCGAACCGTTAATAAGCACTGAGCCAATGGTGGACGGAATCGTTGGTGGGATGGGATAAGATGACCGCGGGACAGGATCACATTGGACGGGTTTTCGGGGAGAGGGTCATGGAGATCAGGTTCCGCACCCCGAGCTCGGAGAGGCTCCAGGTCGGGGAGATGCTGGTCGTGGACGACGAATCCTCGGACACTAAATATCTGGTCCGTACGATGGACATCGAGCACGGAGCGGATATGGAAGCTCCGGACTGGATGGAGCGAGAGGCGGGACTGATGCTTCATAAGGATTCCGCCCAAGAGAAGGTGCTGATCGATGATCTGCTTGAGAGGCTCTACAAGGTGGGAGTGAGCACGCCGCTCGGCTACATCGAGAACAAGGTCTTCCGCAAGACCAAGTCCATCCCCACCCATTTCTCCCGGGTCCGCCGCACTTCCGACCTGGACTATGATTTCCTGAATCAGTACCTGGGTGATGTGGAGGTGGGCCGATTGCGCTCCGGCGACCGGGTGCTCGACATCCCTGTGGGCTTCTCTGGCAGGGCCATGCCCTATCACATCGGCATCTTCGCCACCACCGGAATGGGTAAGAGCAACCTGATGAAGAACCTCGCACTCTCGTGCATGAAATTGCGGCAGTATGGCTTTCTCATCTTCGACCCGCACGGCGAGTATTACGACGGCGGCGAGGTGGGTAAGAAGGGGCTAAAACACGTGGCCTACAAGGACGGTCTGGAGGTATTCTCGTCCAGGAAGCTGGATGGACCCTACAACAGTCTCCGGGTATCGGCCACGGAGATCGAGATCGACGACCTCGCCAACCTCTACGAGTTCACTCAGCCCCAGCTGGAGTGCCTGCAGGCGGCGCAATGGAAATACGGCAACCGCTGGCTGCTGGACCTCAACGAAAAGGACGTCTCGACCATCAGCCAGGACCTGCAGGGCAGGTTCCATGAGGGCTCGATCAACGTCATCAAGCGGCGCTTGGACAACATCTTCCGGTTCGAGCTCATCACCACGGACGAGAAGTTCAGCATCACCTCCAACATCCTCAACAGCCTGCAGAACGGGAAGGTGGTGCTGATCGACACCAGCAACATGTTCGAGGCTGAGGAGCTGCTCGTTTCAACGGTTCTGACAAGAGCGATATTCGAGAAGAACAAGTCGCTCTACGCGGACAAGGAAAAGTTCGACAAGCTTCCGCCGCTGCTCATCGCGATGGAGGAGGCCCAAAGGGTGCTCTCCCAGGCGAAGGGGACGATATTCTCCCAGATCGCCCGCGAAGGCCGCAAGTTCAAGGTCGGCCTGTGCGCCATATCGCAGCAGCCCAAGCTGATAAACGAGGAGATCCTCTCGCAGTTCAACACGCTCTTCATCCTCGGCCTGGCCGACAAACGCGACCGCGACATCCTGCGCAACAGCGCCAAGCAGGACATCTATGCTGGACAACGAGATACAGATGCTGATGCCAGGCGAGACCCTGATCGCCTCGCCCTTCACGCCCTTCGCGGTGCCTGCGAAGATCCATTTGTTCGAGGATTATGTCGAGGAGCAGAACCGATCGTGCGCCGAGGCGGAAGGAGCGAAGCTGAAAAAAGCCAGCACCGACAAGAAGTTCTTCTGAGCGAATTACGGCAGGCACTTTCGAGCCACCGTGGCAAAGCGATTTTAACGCTCTAGCTCTATCGGGAAGCTAGCACTCGAGGTTCCAAGCGATGCGCATCGTCCACGTCTCCGACTCCCACCTGGGTTTCTCGGCCTTCTCCAAGGTCGACGAGGCTAGCGGGCTGAACCTGAGG
>JACXTO010000129.1 GCA_016919565.1 Methanomassiliicoccaceae archaeon
AGCTGGCTACGTGTTTGCGATTTGGGGCGTGATCTACGTCCTTCTCGGCATCTTCGTCGTATACCAGGCCTTGCCTCGAAACCGAGGGAAGGAGTTCGTCCACAGGATCGGTTGGCTATTCGTCATCAACAGTGCTCTGAACATCATCTGGCTCTTCGCTTGGCAGAGCGAGTATCTCAGCCTGTCCGTAGCAATAATGCTCATGCTTCTGGCGACCCTCATCCTCATCTATCTTCGCTTGGGCGTTGGGAAGAGGAAGGTCGACCGGATGGAGGGATTGGCCGTCCATCTTGCCTTCAGCACCTATCTCGGTTGGATAACCATAGCCACGATCGCCAATGTCTCCGTGACATTGGTATCGCTGGGCTGGGATGGGTTCGGCATCGATCCGGAGACCTGGGCAATAGTGATCGCATTGGTCGCCTTGACGATCTCCGTCCTCATGGCGCTGACAAGGAAGGACGTCGCATATGAGCTCGTCATCATTTGGGCATTCGCTGGCATAGCCGTCGCCCAGGTAGCGAACCAGACCATCGTGGTTCTGATGCTTTTTGGCATCATTACCGTGGTGATCGCGCTATCGGCGAGCCTGGTCTACACCAGAGCGAGGCGGTTGGGGAGGAGTGCGAGCTAATTCGCATTGCGGAGCAGCCGCCTTCCTGCAATTGATATGATCCCGGAAAGCTGGAGGCAGACCTGCCTGGCCGGGCCTTAGCAGTGAGCGGGGTCTCAGCTGACCGCTTTCTTCACGAGATCGGCGATCCTTGCCTCTTCAGCGGCTGTCAGTTCTTTCAGTGCAAAGGCGGTCGGCCACATGGCACCCTCGTCAAGGTTCGCCACATCGTTGAAGCCGAGCGTCATGTACCGCTCATCGAACTTCCCCCCGCTGCGGAAGAAGCAGACGACCTTGCCGTCCTTGGCATATGCGGGCATCCCGTACCAGATCTTCGGGACGAGAGTAGGCGCGTTGGCTTTGATGATGGCATGGAGCCGCTCGCCCATGGCGCGATACGGGCCTGTCATCGCTGCGATATTCGCTACCACGGCGCTTTCCCCGTCCGCCTTGTCCGCGCGCGGGGCGGTGCTCGCAGCGACCTTCTTCGCGGCCTGCTTGGTTGCCTTTTTCATATGGGATTACCTATTTTTTTCTCTATAAGAAGATTTCCATAGAGGTCTTCGAACCTTTGGACGCGATGAAAGGGGGGAGGGTTGATACACGCAAAGGCACGAGAGCATCGATCAACTGAAAAAGTGCCTAGGCATCAGCCTGAAAGATCAGGAAGAGCAGATGAAGGCTCATAACGCATTCGTACCTCAGTTGTGCGCAAAGGGCACAACGGCGCTCTTGCTCCGAGCCAGATGAAATGGTGGGCCCAAGGAGATTTGGACTCCCGACCTCCCGGTTATCAGCCGGGCGCTCCAACCGGGCTAAGCTATGGGCCCAATGGAATCACCGAATGGTGATAACCCTTTTAAGACTTGCCATCCAGCTCATCCAGCTTTCGACGACAATCCTCACATCGAATCTGGTCAAGTCGGAAAACAGCCCGATTGCTCTCGGTCCTGGTACCATGGCATCGAGCAATTGTTTATACCATAGATTGATTCACCGTCGTGAACAAGATTAGGATTGCTATGCTGGCGATAGCCGGCGGCATTTTCATTCTAATTTTGAAACTGATAGCCTATCTCGTCTCGGATTCCGTGGCTTTGCTCTCGGATGCTCTGGAATCGATCATCAACATAGTCGCATCCATAATGATGCTGACCGCGCTGATCATTTCCGCTCAGAAGGAAGACGAAAACCATAGGTATGGGCACAAGAAGGCGGAGAACATCTCTGCCTTGGTGGAGGGCGTCCTGATCATCATCGCCGCCGTTTTCATCGTGATAGCGACGATCGGGCGACTGTCCAACCCAACAGGATTCAACGACATCGATCTTGGTCTGATCCTGTCACTGTGCGCCACAAGCTTGAATGGCGTCCTGGCAGTGATAATGATGAGGGAGGCGAAGAGGAGCCGTTCCATGGCGTTGGAGGGCGACGCCAAGCACCTCATCTCGGATGTGATATCCTCGGTAGGCGTGGTCATCGGACTGTTCATCGCGAACATCACGGGCCTGTATATCCTGGACCCATTGATCGCCCTGCTGGTTGCAGCCTTACTGGTTAAGATGGGAGTGGACGTGCTCCGCCGGACCAGCCACGATCTGATGGACTCGAACTGTGAGGAAGAGGAGAAGACCATTGAAGAGGTCTTGGAGAAGACCCGGGGATACCTGGAGTACCACGGTCTCAAGACCAGAAGGTCCGGCGACAAGGTCTTCATGGAGGTCCATCTCTGCGTGGACGGGGGAATATCGGTGAAGGAGGCGCATGAGCTGACCGAGAGGATCGAGAAGGCTCTGGAGCTCGCAGTTCCAGGCATCATGCCCACTATCCACATCGAGGACCAGGACCAATGCCAATCGAGAAAAGGCAAGGGTCCCTAGCCATGGTACAGGTCGAGCCGATTGCCCGGTCCCTGGCAACTCCTATTCCAGAATCAGCGCCATTTTTGACCTTGTGAGATGAGTGAAGAATGATGGGCCCAAGGAGATTTGGACTCCCGACCTTCCGGTTATCAGCCGGACGCTCCAACCAGGCTAAGCTATGGGCCCAATTTAGCTGGAGAACACCCGAGTTCATTTTAAACCTTTCTACATTGATGTTCGTTCCAAGCAAGAATCCATAGTTACTGGAAGATGCTCGGCATTGCGAGATTCTCGTTATTCCGATCTTGCCGACAAGAGCATCGAGGACACGATGGGGGCCGTTCAACTTCCATCGGACCACGCCGGATCGACGAAGGTCAACGATCATCATTCCACGGGATGTCCGGCGTTCCCATATTGATAAAGGTCTTTGGCCATCTTTCATTGCTGATTAAGGCTTAATAACCGAGAGTCAGTTACTCAGTCGATCTAATTGGCTGGTGATGAGAAATGACAAGATCGTCAACGATCTCAGGTTTTTACAAACTCGCGCCAAGGGAGCGACTGGCAATCATTAAGGACTTCGCCAATTTGACAGACGAAGAAGTCCGTTTGCTGGAGAACACCGGTTCCTTGCCCATGGATGTCGCAGACCATATGGTCGAGAACGCCATCGGCGTCCTCCCTGAACCGTTAGGGATCGGCGTGAACTTCCAGATCAATGACAAAGACTATCTGATCCCGATGGCAACCGAGGAGCCCAGCGTGATCGCAGGAGCCAGCTACGCCGCCCGGATGGTACGGGACGGCGGAGGCTTTCACACGAGCAGCACTGCGCCCATCATGATCGGGCAGATCCAAGTGGTCAAACTGGAAAACGCTGAAGATGCGAAGAAGAAGGTCCTCGAGGCCAAAGCAGACGTCCTCAAGAAAGCCAACGATCAGGACCCTGTCCTCAACTCATTCGGAGGAGGGGCCAAAGACCTCGACGCACGTGTCATCGACACATCGATGGGACAAATGCTCATCGTGCACCTGCTTGTGGATTGCCGAGATGCCATGGGAGCGAACGCGGTCAACACCATGGCCGAGGCTGTGGCGCCATTGATCGAGCAGCTCACGGGTGGACGCGTCTATCTCCGCATCATCTCCAACCTGGCGGTGAAACGCCTCGCCAAAGCATGGTGCACTGTGCCCAAAGAGGCTGTCGGGGGCGAGGAAGTCGTTGATGGCATCGCTTACGCGTCCGCGTTCGCCGCCGCGGACCCCTACCGGGCGGCCACCCACAACAAGGGCGTCATGAACGGCATTGCCGCGGTCGTCCTGGCAACGGGTAACGACCATAGGGCGATCGAAGCCGGAGCGCACGCATACGCTGCATTCAACGGGCCTTACACCACGATATCGAATTGGACCAAGACCGACGACGGCGATCTGCAGGGCTCGATAGAGCTGCCCATCGCGGTCGGCCTGATCGGTGGCGCGGTCAAGACCCATCCAATAGCGAGGATATGCATGAAGATCCTGGGGGTCAAATCGGCCAGCGAGTTCGGGGAGGTGCTTGCCGCCGTCGGCCTGGCTCAGAACCTAGCGGCCCTTCGTGCATTGGCGAGCGAAGGCATTCAACGTGGCCATATGTCCCTGCACGCGCGGAACATCGCCGTCACCGCAGGCGCTAGCGCCGACCAGATCGACATTGTAGCCGAACGCATGGTCAAGGAGCGCAAAGTACGGGTGGACCGCGCCAAAGAGATCCTTGAAGAACTGAAGTAGCCAAATGAGGATTGAGGTCTTGAAGCACCACGCAGGCATTGGAACACCTAGAGATGACCTATCCTCCAAGCTAAAAGTGCTGGTGACGCGAGATCTGCCGGGCGACGCGATATCGAGGCTGAGCGAGCGCTGCCAGGTCGACCTCCCTACGCCCGATGAGGAGATCGGTCACGGACGGATGATCGAGCACCTTGCGGACAAGCAAGGTCTCCTCTGCCTCCTGACGGACCGGATCGATGCCGAGGTCCTCGATAACGCTCCGCTTCTCAAGGTGATCTCCGTCTGCGCCGTCGGCTACAACAACGTCGCCGTCGAGGAGGCCACCAGGCGAGGCATTATCGTCACGAACACCCCCGGGGTGCTCAGGGAGACCACGGCGGACCTCACATGGGCTCTCCTCTTGGCAGCGGCGCGTCGAATTCCCGAAGGAGACAGGATGGTCCGGTCTGGAGGGTTCGTGGGATGGTCTCCCTCGCTGCTCCTCGGCCGTGATGTTCATGGCAAGACGCTGGGCATCATTGGAATGGGTGACATCGGTGCGGCGGTGGCAAGGAGGGCAGCCGGCTTTGGAATGCGCATCCTCTATCACAACCGCAACCCTTCCCCCCTGGCCGCCGAGGTCGGAGCGGAGATGGCGAGCCTGGACCACCTTCTGAGCAACGCGGATTTCGTCTCCTTGCACGTTCCCCTCAGCCAATCCACCCGCCATCTCATCGGGAAGAGGGAGCTGGATATGATGAGGCCGACGGCGATTTTGATCAACGTCTCAAGAGGCGAGGTTGTCGACGAAGCGGCGCTGGTGGATGCGCTTAGAAATGGCCGGATCGCCGGCGCGGGCCTGGATGTCTACGAGAACGAGCCGAAGCTGGCACCCGGACTGGTCGAACTGGACAATGTGGTCCTGGCGCCGCACGTCGGCAGCGCGTCTGTAGAGACCCGGGAGAAGATGGCCCAAATGGCGGTCAGGAACCTGATGGACGGGCTCGAGGGAAAGAAGCCGCCGCATCTCGTCAATCCCCAGGCATACCGCGGTTAGCCAGGGATGTGCATCAGCTTGAAATAGTCTCATCCCTATCGCTTCCTCGATGCCAGTTATCACCTTCAACTTCCGCGACCTGGTGTCCTTGACGGGCAAGGAGTTGCCGGCGGACGAGGTCGCCTCGATCGTCCCGATGATGGGCGCAGATTTTCATCATTATGACGCTGCGACCGAGGAAATGGGCATCGAGTTCTTCCCCGACCGGCCGGACATGTATTCGGTAGAGGGCATCGCAAGGTCCCTTCGGACATTCATCGGAATCGAGAAGGGCCTGAAGCGCTACCCGGTCTCTGAATCTGGGATCACAATGAAGGTCGACGCCTCGATCGAGGATGTCAGGCCGTTCGTCGTCGCGGGCATCGTCCGCGGGCTGACCATCACCGACACCATGATCCGCTCGCTGATGGAGGTGCAGGAGAAGATCCACCTCACCGCCGGAAGGAAGCGTCAGAAGGTCTCCATCGGAATTCACGACCTGGACAAGGTCACACCTCCCTTCCACTACGCGGCCATGAGGCCAGAGGAAGTGTCGTTCGTACCCCTGGGCAAGACCGAGAGAATGGATCTGAACGAGATATTGCAGAGGCACGAGAAGGGGATCGACTACGCCTACATCCTGGAGGGGAAGGAGCGCTACCCGGTCATCTTCGATAGGAACGACGAGGTCCTTTCCTTCCCACCCATCATCAATGGCGTCCTGACGACTGTGACGGAGGAGACCAAGAACGTCTTCATCGACGTGACGGGAACGGACCTCAATGCCGTCTCCGGCGTGCTCAACATCGTTTCGACCCTGCTGGCGGAACGAGGGGGGAAGATCCAGAGCGTGAAGCTCACCGGGAGCGTGCACTCGACCACCCCGGACCTTGAGCCGACGAAATGGCAGCTCGATTCCCAATATTGCAATTCCATCCTTGGCCTGAAGCTCACCGACCAAGAGATGATCTCGTGCCTGGAGAAGATGGGACATGACGCCAAGGTCGTCAACGATCTTATCGAGATACATTCGCCCGCGACGAGAATGGACCTGCTGCATCAGATGGACTTCGTCGAGGATGTCGCCAAGGGTTACGGATACGCCAGGTTCGGGAAGGCTAGGCCGAAGGTGCAGGCGATTGGCGCCGAAAGGCCGATTGAGCGTGCGTCGGACCTTGTGCGCCACCTGATGATCGGGTACGATTACTACGAGGTTACGACGCTCACCCTATCGAGCCAGAAGGAGCAG
>JACXTO010000016.1 GCA_016919565.1 Methanomassiliicoccaceae archaeon
CAGGATGTTCGTGAACCTAACATGGGTCTCGCGCCTGCTGCCGACCCCGAAGGCGATCCCTACCGACGAGGCGCTCTTCGCCGATTACTGGGCCAAGTACGGCAAGTAAGCGTTGAGGCTGTGTTAGACGAGATAAACCTCTTACCCTATCCCTTTCTTATTCTTGCCAAGTCTCTGCGGTCATGGTGCCTTCTCTGGTCGCCACTACGAGCCTGCATCTAACTCGATCATCGAGGAACAATCAGGCAAGCCTTAAGAAGTCGGGCCTAAGATAGAATCGTTCATGGCAAAGGAAGAGCAGGGCCAGAAAGCAGAATCGTTAATGATCACCCGTATGTTCAACGCCCCTCGGGAGCGGGTTTGGAGGGCCTGGACCGAGCCGGAGATGATCAAGAAGTGGTGGGGGCCGAGGGGCTACACCATGCCTGTCGTCAACATCGACCTGAGGGTCGGTGGCAAGATCCAGAGCTGCATGCGCTCGTCCGACGGCAAGGACATCTGGTCCATTGGAACGATCAAGGAGATCGTGAGGCCGGAGCGGCTGGTCATCACCGACTCCTTTGCCGACGCCGAAGGCTACATCGTACCAGCATCGACATATGGTATGCCAGGCGATTGGGCCCTAGAGCTGCTGATAACGGTCAAGCTCGAGGAGCAGGAAGGCAAGACTAAGCTCATATTCCGGCATGATGGCTTCCCGGACAGCATGAACGTCGACGGGGCAAGGAAGGGGTGGGGCGAAATGTTCGACAAGCTCACCGAGTACCTGGAAAAGGAAAGGGCGTGAAGATCAAGAGCAATACTCATCGCTGAGCCGTCCCGCACGCCTACTTCAAGGGCCTATCCCACTCACCCCCCAAAGCTTGATTATCGATGCCCTGCGTAGTAAGAGGCGAGGCATGAACCTGGTCCATGCGGCCGAGCACAACGGGGACGGATGCACTATAGGTCTGACGAGTGTATCGGATAGCCCAATTCTCCCATTGCCAGAAGGTAACGGATAATGAGCGCAACAGATCCGGTCCGCGTTCTATTAGTTGATGACAATCCAGCGGACGTCACACTCGCAATAGAGCTGTTGAAGGAAACCGAAATCCCGGCCGAGGTAACGGTTGTAACCGACGGAGATGGTGCGATCAATCTGATCGGAGACATGCTCGCCTCAAAAGCAAAGATGCCTGAGCTGGTCTTGCTGGATCTTAACATGCCGAAAAGGAACGGCCACGAAGTGCTGAGATTGCTCAGGGACATGCCGGAAATCATGACCATGCTCATCGTGATCTATACTGGTTCACGTTCGCCTCAAGACCTCGAGACCGCAAGGCTGGGAGGGGCAAGCGGTTACATCGTGAAGCCGACCGACGGCAAGGAGCTCAACGAGACTGTAGTGGCATTCAAAGATCTCCTTCACCTGCTTACCAGGATGAAAACGAACGCCAATTGTTGATCCCGTGTCGGCATTCGCAGATGCTCTGTTCATCATTTGGGTTTCAAGGCACCGCACTTGTTGCGCTATGAAAATACGGCATGGTGTTGCGGCAATGGCATGCTGTCTTTGTGGCGGTCGCTGCCGAAGGATAAATTAATGCGGATGGTATTCCAGGGCTGTCGGTGAGAATGCGTGGATGACAACTTCGCCTACCTTTCAATCCTGACGTCGATCATCCTGGCACTTGGAATCACCAGGGTGCTCACGGGTATCGGCAGGTTGCTGGAGGCCAGGAAACATCTGCGCCTTTATCCGGTCCACATGCTTTGGGCCGTTAACATCTTCCTCTTCCTCGTCCTCAATTGGTGGATCCTCTTTCGATGGCAGGACCAGCAGGAATGGAACTTCTTTTTCTTCCTTTTCCTATTGCTGAGCCCGACGATCGCTTTCCTGCTCTCGGTCATACTGTTCCCCGACCGGATGGAGGACGGAATGGACCTTAAGCAGCATTTCTATTCCAATCACCGCTGGTTCTTCGCCATTGGGTCCCTGCTGCCCGCTATCGATTTCATCGATACGTCCCTCAAAGGATATGCTCACCTCCAGGCCCAAGGGCCGATCTATATCGTCACCATTGTCCTTCTGATGGTACTGAGCGTAATCGCCGCCATGACCAAGAATGAGACCTATCACAAGGTCTACTCAGTCTTCTTCCTGTTCTACCTGATCATTTTCATCAGCATCAATCTCAGCCTGCTGACTTGATGCAGAATTATCTTCCAATGTGGGCTGATGTTCAATGCGGAAGATAAAGTTAAAAAATGTGCCAATATGTTAAATTAAGAATGACTGCGAAGATTCAGCGTTTCACGTCTGTCCGCTTCTGATGGCATCGTAGGGGTCGAGTCGGCTCGCCCTTATCGCCGGATATAATGATGCCAGTCCGCCAATGCCGACCGCCACGATGGCGACAAGTCCGATGTCGATTGCTAATTGCCCGATCGACGGCCACAGGAAAGGGATCCCCAAGCTTGTCATGATCAGGTTCTGGAACGCGGCAATGATGATGCCCGTGACCGTCGCTCCGATCAAGGCACCCAAGCCAGCGAGTATCAGCGCCTCCACCAGGACAACGGAGAAAACGAAGCGCCGGTTCGCACCGAACGCCCGGAGCAACCCAATCTCCCTTTTCCGTTCATTCGCGACCATGCTGGAAACCGTGGCGACCAATGGCACTGAGACCAATGTGATCGC
>JACXTO010000130.1 GCA_016919565.1 Methanomassiliicoccaceae archaeon
AAATCGCCTGCGAACTGTGTCCGAGGATGACCTCCGGAAGATGCCCGAGCGGGGTAACGGGATGCATTCCGAAGGAGAACCCATTCTGCCAGGTGGCCACCTGTGCATTCCACGAGGGAGTGGGACATTGCTTCGAATGCTCAGAGTTCCCTTGCGAGACGACAAGGAAGGGACCAATAGCCTATGGATATTGCCAGTTCATTTCTGGAAAGGAATAGGCGACCATCAGCAGCAATCAATATCCATGATGTCTGGCCAGATCGAATCACCATTCTCAATTTCGATAACATTAATATTGGGTGATAGATACATATAGGATCAGGCGCGCATTATACAATCGTCCCCCTTGATTGAGCATACCCCTGGCGGTCATAAGGCTTTAATCCTATACTGACCGGCGCAGGTGCGCTTCTTCAAGGGGATCACCCATGCCATCTTCCCGATTCTCTTCCTGAGAGAATCGTTCCAGAACTGATAGTCGTGACACAATCTTCTATAATCCAATCCTCTTTTCTATCCCGAAGGTGCAATGCTGAGGAACCGAGATCAAGGTTCAATGAGAAAGGACGAGCAAACCAACTGCCCATCCTGCGACAATGATATCGGTCTGGAAATGGCATCAAGGCCCGAGCCTTCCATCGTAGCCATCCTGATGGCTAGCATCGGCGGGCTGCTAGCATTTTTCGGGCTCTTCTTCGGCTTGGTGGCGGCGGTCGCAGAATCCGCTTTCCTAATAGTAAGCTTGGTCACCTGCGCCATCGCCGCCTCGCTCTTCGTCTTGGCGTATGTGGCAAGAAGGAAGCAGATCGGGGAATGGGAGAGGCGGGAAGAGAAGTCGCTGGCATCGGCCAGATGCGACTATTGCGGCTCTCAGAATCAAAAGGGTGAAAGTAAATGTAAATCGTGCGGCGCCCCGCTGAACCTCCAATGATTACCGTCGACGCAGCGCGGCGCCCAACAATTATTCAACTGATTGAATCTCATACCTTGCGTGTTTGGAGACAACCTCATAGGCTCTTCCTGGACCTCCTGCACCAATGCGATTCCGGACATCCATTGATGCGAAAAATCTTGTTCCCGTAAACATGAATAAATCCATATCAATCAACCCAAGGCGCGATACATCCCGCTTCTCTGTTTCGCTTTCAAGAATTGTTGGATGGAGCAGCTAGCAGCGGATGTGGGCATGAGTTCAATCACGGGCGCAATGTTCACAGCCCCATATCATCGGGCGAGGCCCATCAGCTGCAGATTGGTTCGAAATGGGACCTCACCAGGGAGATCGTCTCTTCCATTTCTTTCATGCCGATCGGTTTGATGATATAGTCCAGGATATTATTCTTCCAGGCCTTCCGCTTGTCCTTTTCCGATGTCGACCCGGTTAGGATTATCACGGGGATTTGGGGATCCTTTCTCTTGATGTGCTCAAGCACCTCATGCCCGTTTATTCGAGGGAGATTGAGATCGAGGAAAACGATGTCCGGCAGATCCAATTTGGACCAGTGCTCGACCGCGATGATGGCTTTTTCACCATCCTCGATCACTACGATATTGGCTTCTGGCCTGGCGGAAAGGATAATCTCCCGGGAAAGTATTTCGTCCGCTGGGTTGTCCTCCACCAAGAGGACCTTGAGGGTCCTCAATCCCATCCCAGCCTCCTCGTTGATTCCACAGCGATACCGATATTGCGGAACTTGGCCACACTGTGCACTACTATCGTGCAATTCCATAGCCATACATTGTCGATCCTTTGCATTCCAGTCGATTCTTGTCTGTTCCATGAGTGGAACTTCGTTATTCTGGCAGGTAAATTTGCAGATGCACTAATATAATATTCCAGCATTTTTAGCGGAGAATCCACATTATAATTGCGGTTGCAGCGGACTTGCGATCTTGCGGATGTGATTGACCGATTGATTAGCATCCCAAGCTCAGGTCGTGAATTATAATAACAGTCAATGATGGTCATCCTCTCATCAAATGATCATGGATCGTCCAGCACCTAGGTTTCGAGGGCGATTTCCCGGACCTTGGCTATCGATTGTTCCACATGCTTCTTCGGCTGGATCTGCGACGAGAAGACCATTCTGACCACGCCTTTCTTGTCTACCACGAAAGTCACCCTGCCATTGGTGTGCCCGATGCCAAAGGCGCCGAAAAGCTCTCTGACCTTGTCGCCTTCGTCGCTAAGCAAAGTGAAAGGGAGCTCGTGCTCGACGACGAACCTCTTATGCGATTCGATGCTATCGCCGCTTATCCCGAACACTTCCGCCCCCTCCTTCTGGAAAGCCTCGTACATCTCCCGGAAGGCGTGGGCCTCCATGGTGCATCCAGACGTGAAATCCTTAGGGTAGAAGTAGATCACCAAGGGCTTTCTGCCTATCCACTTGGCCATATCGACAGTATTGCCGTTTTGGTCTGGCAATCCGAACATCGGGACCTTGTCGCCCACCTTCAAAGGGGTCATGGTAGGATGAAACCACGGAGCATCAAGGATTTAAGATTGCCCTCACCTGATCGTGTCACTTCACTTTGAGCTTTGACCGCTGAGTGGATATGTCATCGAGCTTGCGAAGCGCCACGGACTGGCTCTTGGTCAGGGACATGAACGAGCCCATCAGGATGGCCTCGAGGATCTCATCCTTGCTCGCTCCCGCGTTGAAGGCCGCTTCGATGTGCACGTTCAGGCAGTGCTCGCTGGCGATCGCGCTGCCAGCGGCCACGGCCGCCAGCTCGGCGGTCTTGTGGTCCAGATGCTCTGGCTTGAGCATAACCTTTCTTGAGAGGTCGTGGTACGGAATGAAGATGTCAGGCCGTTCCGATAGGAATCGGGGAACGAACGGCACCTTGCCAAAGACCTCCTCCGTCTCCTTGAGCCGGATCGCCACCTCGGATTCATCGTCGGCCTTGCTGCTTTTCCTCGATCTGATGGTTCCTGCCATTTGCCTCGCCTTGTTAGCGAGGGTCATCGTCATCCTGATAGATATCAATTGTCCGGCAATGCGTTACGGTCTAACCAATTCAGCGGTTATTAGCGACCGGTTACCTGAGTCGGTAGGGAATTTCGTCGGCCTCATCGAGCGAACGATCGAGAGCACGCGATATCCCGGGAAGAGGGCAAGTATCTCCTCCTCGGTGAAATAGTGAGTGAACACCCCGTTCCCTCTCAGGTACGTATCGCTTTCGATCTCCTCCCCTTTCCCGAAACGCATGTCATCGATCGAGAAGAATCGACCGACGACCATTCCCCCTGGCCGGAGCACCCGGTTGATCTCGACCGTCGCTTTGCTCCTATCGTCAGAAAGGAGGTGGTCGATGAGATGCACGGCGGTCACGGCGTCGAACGACCCCTCTGTGAATGGAAGAGCCAATGCGTCCGCTTGGACCAGGCGGAGACCGTCGTCTTTCGCCCTGTCCCTTAGGATCGAAAGTGCCGTCCGTGACTGATCGAGGCCGATAACATCTAGGTTCTTCTCGACCAGGCCGATCGCGGTCTTCCCATCTCCGCAACCGAGCTCCAGCACTCTGCCATGAAGCGCGCTCAGCTGGAGGTCCGAGGGTCCGCGCCAGCGTGGGTGGGATTGCTGGTACGCCTCATCCCATGCTGCTTTCTGCCTTGACCTGGCCAGCCACAAGGAGTCTTTGGACCGATCGCTCATTCATTGCTTCTCCAAGCGAATGCGCACCGATTCGGAGTGGGCCTGCAACCCTTCCGCCTCGGCCAATGACATCGTGATCGGTCCTATGCTCTTCAGGCCCTTCTTGCTGACCTCTTGCATGGAGACGCTCTTGCAGAAATGCCGAACATCGAGACCTGAATAGGTACGAGCGTATCCTGCGGTGGGGAGAACGTGATTGGTGCCCGAGGAATAATCCCCGCAGGCCACCGGCGAGTAAGGGCCGATGAAGACCGCTCCAGCGTTCCTGACCTTGCTCATCGCCGATCGCGGATCTCTTACTTGTATCGACAAGTGCTCGGAGGCAACCTCGTTCGCTATCTCGATCGCCTCGCCGATGTCCTTGGCAAGGATGTAGCCGCAATTGGAGAGGGAGCGCGCTATGACCTCCCGGCGCTTCGCCCTTCGCGCCTGTTCCTCGATGCAAACCCCAACGCGTTCGGCCATGGCCGGGTCAGTTGTGATCAGGACGCATGCGGCATCAGGGTCGTGCTCGGCCTGCGCGATGATGTCGGCGGCGATGAAGGTCGGCTCTGCCGTCCCATCGGCTATCACCGCCAGCTCGCTCGGCCCAGCCGGGAAATCGATGTCGACGAAGTCCTTAAGTTGCATCTTGGCCGCCGTCACATAGACGTTGCCAGGACCGACGATCTTCTGCACCGGTCTCACAATCTCCGTCCCCAGCGCCATGGCCGCGATGGCCTGCGCCCCTCCCACGGAATAGATCTCGTCCGCACCTGCCACATCGAGCGCCACCAGGATCAGCGGGTGGATTGGGGGCGGGGTGCAGCACACCACCTTCCCGACACCGGCGATCTTCGCTGGGATCACGCACATCAGAGCGGTGGATGGATACGCAGCCCTTCCTCCAGGGACGTAGACACCGACCCTTTCCATGGGCATGGTGCGCATGCCGAGCCTCACGCCCGGCTCGACCTCCTCCTCCCAATTCATCGCCTTGAGCTGCAGTGAGTGGAACCGTTCTATCCTGGCCTTGGACTGCTTCAGGTCCTCGATCAGCCTGCTATCGACCTGAGAGTAGGCAGCTGTTACTTGGTCCCTATCGACGCTCAGGGATTCCAACCGAACCTTGTCGTACCGTTCCGTAAGCTCGAACAGCGCCCGGTCGCCTTGGTCACGCACCAGCGCTATGATCTTGCTGACTGGTTCTTGGACGTCCTGCAATCCTGCGCGTCTATCCCTCAACCAGTCCCGTGCGTCGAATTGGCGCCACATCGGACTTCAAACTCCTAGCCATTACTTCTAGGTTTTTGTTAGTCCCGTCCTCATTAGTAATAAGAAAGTTCTATAGCTCGAAATCGCGGTCGGGTCCGACATGGCAACCAAAGTGAATTGCTCTCACATCCTGGTCAGCAGCGAAAGCGAGGCAAAGCAGCTAATGGAGCGGATCAAGGCGGGAGAGAACTTCGCCGATCTTGCGAAGAAGGTCTCCAAGTGCCCATCCGGAAAGAAGGGCGGGGAACTTGGCTGGTTCGGGAAGGGCCAGATGGTACCTGAGTTCGAGAAGGCGGCCTTCGAGAACGAGAAGGGGAAGATCGTCGGGCCGGTAAAGACCCAATTCGGCTGGCATCTCATCAAGATAGTCGATACCCGCTGATCCCCTGGCATCGATCCACCAATCCCTTTTCAAACCCTTTCATTTCTGTTCTCAAAATCGAATGCAGCCAGGAAGATTGATAAACTAACCTCACCGATATAGTGAAGCCATTTCATCGTGAAGGAGGAGAAACCTTGACAGATCAAAGCCAATCGACCCGCCTATGCCCAGGATGTGGGAGAGAGATATCCACCGTTCATACCTTCTGCCCCTATTGCGGAAGACCGAGAGGACCAGCAGGCTACGAAGGACCAGCAAGTCCTGGCCAGCCGCAGGGCGAGCGCCTATGTCCCGGATGCGGACGGAAGATACCTGAGGGATTGAGGTTCTGCCCCTATTGCGGGAGGCCAGGGCCAGCTGGACCGTTGATGAACGAACCAGCAGCCCAACAGAAACGCCTCTGTCCAGGATGCGGCAGGGAGATCCAGGATGGCCTGGCATTCTGCCCCTACTGCGGCAGACCGGGACCGAGCGGTCCCGTTCCGAACCGTTCCGATGCGGTGTCTGCCAACGCTCCATCGGCCGCCTATGCTCCGCAGGCGCCGGCGGAGGCAAAGCCTACGGTCACCTGCATCGCATGCGGCAAGGTCGTGCCCGATGGCCTCAACTTCTGCCCGATGTGCGGCAGGACATCGCCATATGGGCGCCCTGTCGCGGAGCCAAAGGAAGTTGGCCAGACGATAAGGAAGTGCTTTGGCTGCGGCCGGGACATCCCGGTCGGGTTGAACTTCTGCCCCTATTGCGGCCGTCCCGATTCAGCGGCGCCTGCCGCGAATGTCGCTGCTGCAGCCGCTCCTGTCCCTGATGGTGGAAATGGGCTCAGGCTTTGCGTCGGCTGCGGAAGGGAGGTCAAGGAAGGGTTGGCATTCTGTCCGTACTGCGGGCGGTCCGCGCCCTTGGCGTCCACCGTGCCCGCTCCTGCTGCCCGTTCAGCTCCTGAGCAATCGGAGAACAAGATCAAATGCATGAGCTGTGGCAGGGACTTCCCTGGGAACCTGAACTTCTGCCCCTACTGCGGGCGAGGAAACGTGGCAAGCTCCGCGGCACCCGTGCCGCCGCCGGCCCCGCCGGTCTCTGCCGGGCCGAGCCCCCAGGCTCCAAGCGGCAGTCAGCCCTCGATGAGGCTGTGCATGGGGTGCGGTAAGCAGATCCCCGAGGGCCTGAAATTCTGCCCATATTGCGGCAGGCAAGGGCCCGAAGGCCCGGTCAAGAGCGAGGCGATCGCCCCAGAGGCGCCAAAAACGCGTGTCTGCCCAGGCTGCGGCCTGGAGATCTCCGTGACGCACAAATTCTGCCCGGAGTGCGGAAGAGCGAGGGACCCTAGATAATCGCTTTCCTTCGATATCCTCTCCCAGCTGTCTCGTCAGTCTGGAAAGTCAATAATCTATAAGTATCATTAAAATCTATATCCAGGAAATCAGATTGGAGCCAGCATTGGTGCCAATCAGTAAGGGAGGAGAAACGATATGGTCGACCAGAACACTCGTATGTGTACCGGATGCGGACGTCAGATTCCGGTAGAATATAACGTATGTCCGCATTGTGGCAGACCTCAGAACGCACCCCAATATGGTGCCGCTCCGCAACCCTATGGTCAGCAACCTCAGCAATATGAGCCGATGGGAGCCCTGAAGTACGTACTGTACCTACTGTCTCTCAGCTTCATCATCGGCCTCATAATATACCTGATCTGGAACAACGATCCGAATCCGGAGAAGAGGCATGTCGCGAAGAACTGCCTGCTCATCGCGTTCCTCGGAATCGTCCTGAACATAGTATGCTGGGGCGCCTTGGCCATGGGTGGCCTGATGTTCGCCTACTAAACCAATTCCTTTTTTTATCTCTTTTTCGTTCTGTAAGCGATGGCTATCGCCCAAGACCCGTTCAGCATCCTGCTATGGAACATCGGCTACGCCTTCTGCCATCAACTCCCGGAACGGTCGCTCTTCTACTCCGGGTTCCAGATGCCTGTATGCGCGAGGGACATGGGTACATACCTCGGCTTCCTGGTCGTTTTCTTCTTCTGGCTTGCCATGAAAAGGTATCGCAGCGGCACCAGACCGGATAAGATGATATTGGTCCTCGCCGCGATCGGGATGCTGCCCTATTTCCTGGACGCCGTCGCCTCATATCTCGGAATCTATACCACGAACAATGTCACCAGGCTGTTCACAGGCCTGTTCATGGGCGCCTCGATGGGCTTGGTCCTGCTCGCCGCGTTCCAATTGATCGTCGTCAAGCAGAAGACCGAGCGCAGGACTTTCGTTTGGAGCGATCTCATACCGATCTACGCGATCATCCTGACCGTTGGCATCTTCGCCATCTCGTTCGATCTGGGAGCGCCGATGTTCTACGTACTTGAGACGCTGACGATCTCAGGCATCCTGGCCCTCTTGTTCATCGCGATGCTGACGGCGCTGCACTTCGTTCTCAGGGGTTCGCGATTCCAGGCTGCCAGGTCCGGCCTGTTGCTTCCCCTAGCCGCTGCGGTCATAGAGGTCGGATTGATAGCGGCTCTCTGGCTCCTTCATGATGCTGTGGCAGCTTTCATGGTCTGATGGACTACTTGCAAAAGCTCACGCTATCCTAATAACCAAGCTTGTCGCTCTACATTCGAATGAGCAGGACCCCCATCGTAATGGAAGGAAAGAGCATCGATTACGGGATGACCTTCCTTTTCCTGTCCCTCGCCCTCATCTCCTTGGTGAACGCTACCAGGCAGGCGACCGCTTCCCAGGCGGTCGAGTCCATCGCCGCGGTCCCCTTGCTTATCGCAGCGAGCTGCTCCTTTGCGTTGCGCATCCCCGCGAGAGTGCCGACGTACCGAGATGAGATGGTCATCCCCATGCTGTCATATCTCAGCCCGTTCCTTGTACTCAATGCAGACATGCTATACCGTTACGATTCCGAGCTTTCCACCCTATCCTTCATCGCGATACCCGGTATGGCGCTGGCCTGCATATCCATCGCCTACCTCCGGGAATCGTTCTCCATCCTGCCATCGGTGAGACAGCTCGTCACCGCGGGACCTTATCGGTTCATCCGGCATCCCATCTACCTGGGCGAGGCCCTGTATGTGATTGGTGTGATGCTGCTGGCCTTCAATGTGCTATCGATCGTATTCCTGGCAGCGTTCATCCTACTCCTACTCGCCAGGATCAGGATCGAGGAGCGAAAACTGATGGCCGAGCCGGACTATCTCGAGTACGCTCAGAATGTCAGATACAGGTTCTTGCCGCTGATCTACTGATCGAGCATTCGGATCCCGGCCTCAACGGCCCTTCCGATACTCATCCAGGAGCGCGACGCTGTACTCCTTCCTCTTGCTTGATGGCACGAAGTCGTTCTTCTCCACCCGACGGAGGAGTTCCTCGGCGATCCTTTCATCGTCCTTGAGCTTCAACGCCTCCACTTCCGCCACCACGCTGCTCCAATTGCTAACGCCGACGTTCACCCCGCCGACCCAGATCTTCTTGCTCTCATCGACCGTGGCGGAGCCACAGGCGCCGCTTTGCGTCCTTTCTGTTGCTGGCATCACTGACCCTCGCTACTCTGTTGCCAACGCGGCGGATATATGCTTTTTCATCGCTTCGCTCGGTTCGCGGAAAGATCACTTCTCGGTCTGGGAGAACTTTAACGCGATCTTGAATGCGTTCAGCATGCACGGCTCTGCGAAGAAGTCCTTTCGTTCCTTCAGCTGGGTGTACATCTCGACCGGATCTTTCCCTGCGAGGTCCTTCTTCGATCTTATCCCGAGGAGGTACAATCCCTCTGCCGCTTTTTCCGAGACCCCAGGCAATTTGTGCAATTCCGCGATGACCGATTCCCTGTCCAAAGCTTCATCCTCCCATATCCATGCTATCTTCGTCGCTTTCTATCTTTCCCTCTTCCTTCTGGAACCAACGGCATCGGGCCTTGCCGCAGCATCCCACGCGGGTCCAAGGCTTTCTCAGCCTCGAGCCTGCTCAAAAGCTTGCCCTTGACAACGGCGTCGGCAATGCTCCGGCCGCTTCTCGTCGCCTCCTTGGCGACCTGCGCCGCCCTCAAGTATCCGATCCTTGGCGTTAGGTTCGTGACGAGGATCGGGTTCCTGTCCAGCCACTGGGAGCAGCGTTCCTCGTCCGCCTTGATGCCTCGAATGCATCTCTTCTCGAAGGAGGGCAGGTAGTTGTTCAGCAGGCATAGCGACTCCAGGAGCTTGTGGGTGATCACAGGGGTCATCACGTTCAGCTCCAGCTGCCCGGCGTGCGAGGCCATCGTGATGGTCAGGTCGTTCCCTATCAACTCGTAGCAGATCATGTTCAGGCATTCCGCCATCACGGGATTCGACTTGCCCGGCATTATGGAAGAGCCGGGTTGCACCTCAGGCAGGGATATCTCCCCCAGGCCAGTGGTGGGGCCGGAGGCCATCAACCTCAGGTCGTTGGCGATCCGGCCGAGCTCCACGGCAAGCTCCCTCAGGGCGCCGGACACGCCCAGCAACGGCGCGCGTGATTGCAACCCCATGAACTTATCGGTCATTTCACTCAGGGGCAGCTTCGCCAGCTTGGCAAGGTCCTTGATGGCCATCGAGGCAAAATCGGGATGCGCGTTCAGTCCGGTGCCGACCGCCGTGCCGCCGAGCGGGACTGGCATCAGATCGTCATACCTCTGCTGCAAGCGCCGCTTAGATGCGGATATGGCGCTGGAGTAGGCATGGAATTCCTGTCCGAGTGTGACTGGCAATGCGTCCATGAGGTGCGTGCGACCGCTCTTGATCACGTTCTTGAAGCGTTCGGAATTGGCGGTCAAGGCATCCTCGAGGTCGATCAGTCTCTTCAACAGAACATCTAGCATCCAGGCCGCCGCGACCTGGGAGGCGGTAGGGAATGTGTCGTTAGTGGATTGCGCGAGGTTCACGTGGTCGTTGGGACTGATGTAAGCGTAATCGCCCTTCCTCCTGCCCAGTTCCTCCAGCGCCAAGTTCGCGATGACCTCGTTGACGTTCATGTTGAACGAGGTACCG
>JACXTO010000131.1 GCA_016919565.1 Methanomassiliicoccaceae archaeon
CGAGATGCCGACCCCATTTGCCGGAAAGGTGTTGAAGCCCCATCACCAGGAGGGCCAGGTCGTGAAGGTAGGGGAGGTGCTTGCCACGATCGGGGAAGAGGGCGAGAAGGCGGGGTCTGCCGTCCCAGCGCCTATCGAACCAGAAGAGAAGCCCAGGAAGCCCTCAACATCGGTGGTCGGGGAACTGCCCGAAGGGGATGCGTTGGTCTCAAGCGCACCGGTCGGCAGTGTCGCCGCCGACATGAAGGTCATCGAGGCAATGCCCGCAATTCGACAACTGGCCAAGGAGCTCAATGTCGATCTGGCGATGGTCAAGGGCACGGGGCCTAACGGACGGATCACCGAGGAGGACGTGCGCAGTGCCCCCAAACCGGCCTCAAGGCCAAAGAAGGTGCCCAAGTTCGACTTCTACGGCTTCATCGACCGCGAGCCTCTCAAAGGCATTCGCCGTTCGACAGCCAAGAAGATGATGGAGGCGACCCTAAAAACGGCGCAGGTCACGATGATGGAGGACGCCGATGTCACCGAGCTGGTCAACCTCAGGGAGCGGCTCAAGGTGATGGCTTTGGAGCAGAGGAAGGTCAAGCTGACCTATATGCCGTTCATAATCAAGGCGGTCACCATGGCCCTGAAGAACAACCGCTACCTCAACAGCTCCATCGACGAGGAGACCGAGGAGATATTCATCAAGAAGTACTACAACATCGGCATCGCGGTCGCCATCGAGGACGGGCTGATGGTGCCGGTGATCAAGGAGGCGGACACGAAGGAGTTCATGGACCTGGCGGTGGAGATCGCCGACCTGACCAGCAAGGCCAAGGAGCGCAAGGTCGACCTGGCCGACCTCAAGGGCGGTACTTTCACAATCACCAATTGGGGGACGCTGAGCGGGACCTACGGCACTCCGATCGTCAACTTCCCTGAGGCGGCGATACTGGGCATTGGCAAGATAAGAGACATGCCCTGGGTCAAGGACCAGAAGGTTGTTGTCCGGAAGATCATGCCGCTCTCCTTGACCTGGGACCATCGGATACTGGACGGCGCACAGGCGGCCGCCTTCATGGCCGAGCTGGTACGCTACCTCGAGAACCCCGAAGTGATCATGGCGATGCACTAGCGCTCCTGGTTCCATTGCTCGGTGCCATAGCGCGTGGCGACCAGTCTCCCTGCTTCCTGGAGCTCGGCCTCGGACCAGCCTCCCGGCTGGTACTCCCTTCCGGCGGTGAAAGCCTTCTCAAGGGCATCCAGGACCTGCCCCCGGGATGCGTCCGTATGAGCCCGAAGGCCAGTGACCCGCTCCTTCGCCGACGCCAGCTGCCTTCCGGCGTTCTTGGCGTCGCTCACCCTCAGAACGCTGAACATCCTCTCGAAATCCGTATCCAACAGCAACGTCCCGTGCTGCAGGAAGACCGAGTTGCGTCGGGTTTGAGCGCTCCCGGATATCTTCTTTCCCCCCACCAGGATGTCGTTTATCGGAGCGAACCGGGATTCAACTCCCAGGGCGGCAAGCGCCGACACGACGTGACCGCATATCTCCTGGTAGGCGGCATTGATGTCCCCTGGCATCGATCGCTCCGGCGCGATCAGGCTATAGGTGATCTCGCCTTCCGAATCGTGATACACCGCTCCACCACCGGTTCGGCGGCGCACCACATCGACCCCAAGCTCGCGGCATCTCTCGAGGTCGACCTCGTCCCGCAGGCTCTGGAATCGACCGATGGAGACGGCGCTGGGTTGCCAGCCATAGAGCCTAATCGTCGGGGGACTGCTCGAACTCGCTATCCCGATCGACACGGCCTCGTCCAAAGCCATGTTCATGGCGGCATCGTGATGCTCGAAACGGACGAAACGCCACCTCATGATCTGGCCTTCCATAGGGCGTCGACCAGGTCCCTCGCACCGAATCCAATAATCTGGAGGTGGGCTTTGGTCATTGACTCATCGAGCCTGCATTCTGCCTCTTCCCTATCGGAGAGGGCCATGCAATCTGCCAGACAGCTCTCGATGATGCCTATCCCCTCCTCCGGGTCGAGGAAGAAGTCACCGGTCAACTGGACCGAGATGCCTTCATCGGACCTACGTATGCGGAGACGGAAGAGCTTGCCCCCGGCCACCTTCCTTTCGATGACGCGGGAGGACATTGCGGTCGGATCGGACGTCACTATTCCGACGCCCATTTCTGCAGCTTCTCCGCATTGACGCGGGCGCCACAGATCGCCTTCCCCGTCTTCTCGTTGTAGAAGGCCGGGACGCCCAAGGAACCGCCGCAGGCATCGGAGATGACGTCGGCGTGGGAACGCATCAATTGCGCGTTCTTATCATCGTGCCAGACCTCCAGCTTTACGATCTCGATCCCGGTGTCCTCCACGAACTTGTCGACTACCGGATGCAGCTGCTTGCAGTGCGGGCACTCGCGGCCGAAGAACCAGATCAATCTTTTACCATCGTCTACCATTTCATTTCCTCCTTACGAAAAGGCCACACCAGCACTCCCCATCTTCTTTCCAGGTCTTCTGGATCTTGAAGTTGCAGGGGCATACCAGGTTCAGGTCCTTCTCCTTATCGCCAGTGGTGATGCGGCAAGGGCAGTATTTCAGACCTTTGTTCCGATCGTTCTCCAGGACGCCCTCGGACAGCGTCTTGACCGATTCCGGGTCGTCCCAAAGCCTGAACTCGCTCTTCTCCGTGAGGTCGGTCCATGCTTTGATCACGTCCGTGGAGGTGGATATCTCATAATCTACGAAAGCCATCATTTGCATCGCCTCGTTCCTGTCGCAGACCGCGAAGGCGTTCTTCGCTCCGCAGGTCGGACAGGTCTCAGGGGGCTTGGCGCCATAATGAATGTCGTTGCAAATATGGCATCGCCAGAATCTCTTTTCCAGTGGCATGGTGAACAAGTATTGTAAGGTCAGGACATGATATTTGAATTTTATTAGAAATGCCATCAATCGACGCTTTTAGTGGCATGATGTCCAATATCGGCCGCTCAGTAAGGATTAAATGGGTCCGGCCCGCATCTGCGCCCGAGGTGGAGGAACGATGTCGGACATGGAAGCGCTGCTGTACGCAGTAGGCCTGCTGTTCTTCATCTTCGATCCGTTCGCCAGCCTGCCCATTTTCATCAGCCTCACGAAGAACTCGGACGATAAGGAGAAGATGCGCTCGGCCAACCGAGCGATCATCGTCGCAGCGATCCTCTTCATCATCTTCACTCTGCTAGGGACGAACTTGCTCGCCGTCTTCGGAATCAGCATCGACGCCTTCCGCATCGCCGGCGGACTGGTGCTCATACTCATGGCGACCGAGATCATCTTCGGCTTCAGCCTGAGCCGGCAAGGCGCGACCGACGTCGCCTGGGTGATCGTCGCCACCCCGATCCTGACTGGACCGGGTGTCATAGCCACTTCGATCCTCCTGGTGAACGTAGTCGGGATCCCGATAACCCTGATCGCCGGCGTCATCGCCCTGGCGATAACATGGGCGATGCTGCGGAACTCGGTCCTCATCGTGAGGAAGGTAGGTCCGAACGTCATAGAGATCTTCTCCAAGATCATCGGTCTATTGATCGCGGCGATGGCGATCGAGTATATCCTTTCCGGAGTATTCAATTGGCTGCAGTTGCACCAGGCCATCCTGCTGCCCAGCCTCGCCCACGTTTTCCTGTGAACCAGCAATGGCAAGATATATTAGAGCCAGGCTGCAAATCATCAGCGGAGATCTATCATGCCCGCCGATATTGCCGATGTTCGTCATCATGATGCCATCGTGGTCGGCGGGGGACTTACTGGACTAAGGGCGGCACTAGCGGCCCGAAGCGCCGGAGCGTCCGTCGCTCTATTGTCTAAGGTGCATCCGCTCCGCTCCCATTCCGTGGCCGCCCAAGGAGGAATCAACGCCTCCCTCGGCCATAACAGGAGCCAGGGCGAAGACAGCTGGGAGGCGCATGCCTATGAAACTATCAAAGGCTCCGACTACCTTGCG
>JACXTO010000132.1 GCA_016919565.1 Methanomassiliicoccaceae archaeon
GGGGGAGCTGGCGGTCCGCTCAATAATGAATGAGGCGTTCCCGGTGGTCAGTGAGGACACGCCACTGGAGACCGTCACCAGCCTGCTGATGTCTGCCAAGGCGGTGCTGGTGGGCAAGAAGGGACGAATAACCGGGATCATCACCTCGGCCGATGTGCTTAAGCTATTCTGAGCGGCCCTCGGTATCCTCAATATCGGCCCCGTTCACATCGAAGCTCATCAGGTCCTCGGCGACATATGTTGCGGGGAAAACGGCCCTTGCCTCGTCCAGCAATGGCTGCGGATCATCATACCGGCTGCTGATATGATATAGGTATAATGAGCGGACCTTCGCATTCCTCGCCAGCTCTGCAGCTTGTCTTGCGGTGGTGTGGCCGTACTCTCGGGCATCTACGATGAGATCCGAGGTGACGGTGGACTCGTGGACTAAGACGTCAGAGCAGTGCGCTGCCTCCTCGAACCTTTGGCTGGGGCGGGTATCACCGGAAATGGCGAACTTGAGCCCTCGCCTGGGCGGGCCCAGCACCATAGAGGGACTTATCATCCGACCGTCGATCTCGATCGTCCTGCCTTCCTGCAGCGCCCCGAACAGCGGACCGGACGGGACCCCCAATTCCTTTGCCTTCTCCAGATTGAAACGCCCTGGCCTGGACGTCCCCTCAAGCACGAACCCCAGCGATGGAACGGTATGCTCCACCGCCACGACCTTGACGGCGTACTCTGCTTCCCTGACGACGTCGCCATCCTCCAGATCCGAGGTCACGACCTCGAACCCTGAGGTGAAGTACCCCAGACCCAATATCGAGCGCATTGTTGATGACATGCCTGGCGGGCCGAAGACCCTCAATTGCTTCTCTCTTCCATTAAAGCTCATCGACTGGATTAGCGCCGGCAACCCCAGAAAATGATCGCCATGGAGATGTGAGATGAAGATCGCTGACACCTTCATGAACGAGGCCGAAGAGAACATGAACTGCCTTTGGGTCCCTTCGCCGCAATCGAAAAGGATCACATCGGATCCGAGCTGGACCGCGACGGCCGTGACGTTTCTCTTCGGCGAGGGGAGGCTCCCGCCCGTTCCAAGGAATACGACTCGCACGCGACCCTATTGGCCAGCTGAGTTTAAATCCTTGCTACTTCCCACCCGTCGCCTGTTGAAATTGATGAATATTATCAAACCGACTATGGCGACGAAGGTCGCGACGTACATGCAACCGTGGTATCCGTACAGCTGAGCCACCACCCCGCCCATCACCGAGCCCAGGATGGCCGAGATCCCCAAGGCGGACTGCAGAAGACCTGCGGCCGTCCCTTTCTCATCGTTCCGCTCCATGACGTATTTTATCGAGCCGACATACAACGTCGACCAGGCCAGGGCGAGCATGATCTGAGCAGGGATGATCTCGTAGTAGACGGTGGCAAGCGTGTAGGACGGGAAGGTCAATATCGACATGACGAAGCCGACGACGATTAGTAGGAAGCCAGCATACCGGTCGCAGAATTGCATGAAGACGAATTGCCCCACGGCATTGATGGCATATATGGCGCCGATGAAAATAGGGTCGGCGCCGAGGTCGGCGAGGAAGATCGGGTAGATCACCCATATCATGCACGCCCCGGTGTGCCTGAACATGATACTTAGATAGATCGAGATGTTGCGCTTGATGATAGCGATGGGAAATAATGGCACGTTATGGTGCTCCTCCTTGCCGAAGGGGAGGAAGAGCGCGAGGGCATAGGCCACCAGGAGGATCGCGGAGGAGAACAGGAATATCCCCCAATAGATGCCGATCACTCCGGCCATGAAGACTCCCAACCCGAACCCCAGGCTGCCGAACGAGGTGAACTTGCCGATCTTCTTGTCCTTTTCATAGACATAGGCGAGCAGAGCCGCCGGGTAGATGCCGCTGCACAGCCCGACGATCAACCTGATCAGCATCAAGGTGTAGGTGTCATTGGCGAACACCTGCAGCAGCATCGCCAAGGCGGTGAGGAAGAGCCCCAGTTTGAGCACGAATGCGCGACCGTGGACGTCCGAGAATCGCCCGAAGACATAGGACGACATGAAGGCAGTGGCGCTATAGCCAGCAACCACCAGCCCGATCTCCCAATTGCTTGAGCCGAATTCGCCCCTGGCGATGTTTGGGATGAGAAGGGATGAGGCCGAGAGCCCGGCACCGGATAGCAGCTGAATGCTAGATGCTTTCATTCAAGAGCCTTGACCGCTTCCCATTGGTTCATGCCTCTTGACCCAGGTCGATATCAGCGGCCAAGCGATTCCAGGACCCGGTCCTTCTTGGTCTGCTTCTTGAACTGGCGATAATGCTCCTTGCACAGGTGAACCCGTTTCAATCCCTCAGCGTACTCCAGGCCGGCGCCTTTCGCGCTCTCGGCGCTGACGGAACGCTCAGCTGGTTTGGTGCAACTAAGGATCTCGCAATTGCCCATCTTGGCTGCAGGACTCCTTCTTTCTGCCATGGCCCTGCCATCTTCTCCTTCGTCAAAAAGCTTTCCGCCAGTGGACTGCAAGAAAGCGATGCGCGATTCGATGCTGATGTCAATGCCGCATCCGTCATCGTCTGGGAAACCGCTCGATGCTATGACGGAGACCGGAGAGCAACACTGACCTCGGATCGTATGCCGACTTCGGCTAGCAAGGCTTAAGACCGCCGCAAACGATGCCTTGCCAGATGATCAAGATAGCACCTTCGGTATTGTCCGCGGACTTTGGGCGGTTGGGGAACGAGGTGGAGAGGCTCGAAGACTCGGGTGCCGACTGGGTCCACGTGGATGTGATGGATGGCGTCTTCGTCCCAAATATCACCATCGGGCCTTGCGTGGTAAGGAGCATAAGGCGATTCACGAGGCTGCCATTCGATGTTCACCTGATGATCGTAGACCCGGAAAAATACGTGGACGTCTTCGCCGAGGCTGGAGCGGACATCATCACCATCCACTTCGAGGCAACCAAGGATGTCCGAGCGACATTGAAGAAGATCCATGACCGCGGCAAGAGAGCTGGTCTCTCGATAAACCCGGCAAC
>JACXTO010000133.1 GCA_016919565.1 Methanomassiliicoccaceae archaeon
TCTCGGGCCTTTTCCGACTAAAAGAAGTGAGACCACCAAGGCAGCGACGAGTACCATTGTAACGATGACCGCCATAATCCTTCGAATCATCATCAGAAAGCCGACCAATGCCATTCCCAAAAGAACCAGCCCGATGATGAAGGCGGACCATACAGCAACCCCCATCTCCCCTGAATTAATAGAGCCAGTACCCCATATTACAATGGCCGATGGAATAAGCAAGGCAAGTCCAGATACGGTCCAGGCTTGGACTCTGGTTTCCTCCCTCATTCCATCACCGACATTCAATGTGCCTCTTAGATGAAATAACTCTGCTTCGAGCTCAGATTATGCTCTGATCCTGTGCCCGATCACCGCAACCACCGCTCCAAGCGCAGTGCATGTCTCCAAAGAGAAGCCGCCGAAGGTGATGTCGAGCTGATTCGGCGCCATTTCGATTACCTCCTTGGGAACGCCCTTCGGCCCGGTCCCGAACACAAGGCAGACGCTCCTCCCCTGCTTCAGCAATCCGACCACCTCATCCACGCTCCTCTTCTTCTTGCCTTCGGCGTTGCAGGTGGTGAGCACGACCTCTCCCAGCTGGGGAGGGAAGCCCTTGCTGAAATACGGAAACGTCTGGAAGCGTCCCTTAGTCGTTAGCTCCTTCAGATACGTCCCGTCCTCGCCGATCGAGGTGGTGGTGGCGACCCAATCCGCGATCTCTTGGGGCGTGGTCAGGTCCTTGGGGAAGGGAAAGCCGAATGTGGCGAGGTTGAGCTCGAACGCCAGGGCGAGCGGCCCGGCTCTTGCCAGTATCCTCCGATGCGCCTCCCGGAAGCTGTTCGGGTCGTAGGAATTCCACAAGGCGATGGTCGCGCGTCCGAGTCGGTTCATTGATCTCCAGGCTACAGAAATGTTAGAAGGAAGTGGTTTGCATTGTTCTGATCCTCAGAGCTTGAGCGTCTTCTGCTTCATGCTCTTGAGAGTGTCGCCATCCCAGTTGTATTCGAGCCGCTTGCGCTTCTTCCACAGGCCCTTCTGCAGGATGTAGCCGACCATCAGGCTGAGACCGATCGAGGCCTCCACATAAGCAACCGATTTCGTGGCGTCCCGGTTGATCTTCCCCCAGGATTGGGCCTCCTCGAAGGTGCATCCGCTCAGCCCGCCCCATTGCGGAGCGTCCATGGTGATCTGTATCGCGTAGTGGTGGCCGCCCTTGTCGTATCCGAGCGTCTCAGCGATGACCTCGGTCTGCTGGATGTAGTTCTTCGGAACCCCACCGCCGATGTAGATCACTCCGGTCTTGTCGGAGAGGATCTTCACCTGCGTCAGCTCCCAGTTATCGCGTATCGGGTCGATGCGCATGAACTCCTTGTTCTTCTTCCGCCTCTCCACATACAGCCCAGTAAGGCCTATCCCGATCGAGGAGTCGTTGAGCGCCGGTACGAAGACCGGAACGCCATACTTGTAGGCGTTGCCAAGGATCGAATCCTTGTCGTTCGCGCAATGCGAGCCCAGGATTTCCATGAACTCGCGGCTGGAGTATCCCCGGGGCTCCAGCTCGCCAGCGATCTTGCCGATGACAGCGTCGGTCTCCCTGAACTTGTTCTCGTCCACCAGCGTGTCGTAGATCCGGTCGATGAACATCTCCCGCAACTTCAGGTCGTCGACCCTCGGAGAGGTCTTCCAGTGCGAATAGCCGCGAGCCTGATAGAAGTCCTGGTACGGGATCGCGCCTATGGTGACGATGGCGTCGACGATCCCGTAGCGCACCATGTCCGCGATGACCTTGCGCAGGCCAGCTGCGACCAGGGGGCCTGCGAGACCAAGGACTATCGTCGGGCGGGCTTCGTCCTTCAGAGCATTCTCATAGGCCATCGCACAGGTGGCCAGAGCCCTGCTTTGGATCGAACTGTCTTTATAGGCATCGACCAGGTCCGCGACCGTCGATATGTTGTCGAAATCGATGGCCTTGACCTTCTCTTTCAGGACGTCGGACTTCTTTACCATAATAACAGATAGGTAACAGAACCTATTATTTTCAATTTGCTCGTTGAATCGATCTTAAGGGGCGCTCGCTACCGTTCGTCAAGTTTTATCGGCGACGTTTCGCGGACGGCTGCAGATGGCGTATTGATCCCCATCGAAGAAGACGTCCAACTCGGGGTTCTCCGCCTGGATCTCTTGTATCTTCTTGAGAACCTCCCTTAGGGTGAGGTCGCTGTTGCGGTCTATCCTGACGTGCACCCTGGTCTCCATTTTTCGCCTCTGGCCTAAACCCTTAGTAAGGCTATTTCTGCGATATATAACCTTTTTCCATGAGGGCAGCGTGGCCAAATGCCGGATCACCACACGGCTAACCCACTAAATGAACGGTGAGCATCGATTATTATCAAAGAGCATGGCCAGGTCAGGACCAATATCGATTCGGAGGCCGACATAATAATATATCCCCCCGGTCGTCGCAGATGACAACAGACGCGATAAAAGTAGGTGTTCGAGTGGTTGGGAATCACAAGGCGAGCAACGCAGAATTCAATGGGTCTATCGCCCCAATGACCGTTCACAGCGAGGATGTGCAGAACGGCACAGTACTTGATTCTGATCCAAACGATGACCTCAGAAAGTGGCTGAGCGGAAAGGAGGATAGCCTGCTCAGCTGGCTGAATGAGGATGAATCTGATGAGGTCGTGGAAACGGATTCCTTCATCGAGGTAGAAGAGGTCATATCGGAAGATGCGGCCGAGCTGAAGAGCAAGGCGGAGCAATACGAGAAGGAGCTCTCCGAGCTGAAGTCGACGATACTCCAGCAATTGCAGAAGCAGGGCATGCCCATCGACGCGGCGAGCTCGGATCTGATCGGCAAGCTCCAGACATTATTCGATCACAACGTCACATTGAGAGTTGAAGTCGGTCGGCTGATCAAGCTGAACGAAGAGATAAAGAAGGAGTACGAGGACGCCGTGTCCACGATGCCGAAGGACCATGCGGGCCTGCTCCAGAAGCAGATAGAGCTCAAGGAACGGGAGAGCCTCCTCGAATCGAAGGAGCACAAATTCTCCAACCATCTCCTTGAAGGCGACTACGAGGTCCCAGAAGGGAACGGTGGGCACCTTGAGGAGAAGTTCCAGGCGGAGCTGCGTGACAAGGAGTCCGAGTTCCGAGAGAAAGATAAGGATTACCGCGCCAAGGTGGAGTACCTGGCAGAGGAACTGAAGCGTAAGGGCCTGGAGCTCAAGCAGAAAGAGGAGGAACTGACGCTAGCGAGGATGTCCTTCAAGGACGGCTCCCAGGAACTTGACCAGAAGCTCCGCGAGATCCAGACCAAGGAGAAGAGCGTGCTCTTCATGGAGGAGGAGCTTGCCCGATTGAAGATCGAGATCAGGGAGCGGGACGACGAGCTCAAGAAGATCAAAGAGGTCGTCGGCTACAAGGAAAAGGAATTGCTGAGACGCGAAGAGGACCTCGACTACCGCGAGAAGCTGCTGACCGGCGAAAGGGACAGGGTCGATGAGGCCAAGCGGGAGGCGGCAGTTGGGATCGAAGAGGTCCAGCTCAAGAAGCGCATCGAGGCGCTGAAGGAGGAGGTCTCGCACAAGGAAGAGGAGCTGATCGCGAAGGAGAAGTTCCTGAACTCCAAGGCGGAGGAGCTGCGGCTGAGGGAGCAGGGCGTCATCGGCGATGAGATCCAGCAGAAGGAAGAGGAGAGGGCGCTGGAGTTCACGATCGCCAAGGTGAAGACCGGCAGCGCTCGTCTTGATGACCTGCTGCTAGGCGGCATACCATTCGGCTCGAACGTGCTGGTCCACGGACCACCATTCATAGGCAAGGAGATCATGATCGGCCAATTCGTCGCCGACGGCCTGAAGAAGGGCGTTCCTTGCATCTGGGTCATCACTGACAAGACGCCAAAGGACATCCGCGACGAGATGCGTAACATCGTCTCCGGATACGAGGAGTATGAGAAGCTGGGCCTGGTGCACTACATCGATACCTATTCCCGAGCGATGGGGGAGGTCACCAACGACCCGTATACCACTTACATCGATGAGCCTACTGACCACGATCGGCTGATGCAGGCCACCGAGCATGTCGCCAACGAGTACAAGTCAAAGCACAAGTACTACCGTCTGGCCTTCCGCTCGCTCTCGACGCTGATCGCCTATTCCGATCCGAACACCGCTTTCCGCTTCCTCAGCCCCTTCTGCGGGCGCCGCAAGCGCGACGGCGCCGTCTCGATGTACTCGATCGAGAAGGGCGTACACGGAGAACAGGAGATCCAGATGCTCGGATCGATCATGGATGGCATGGTCGACTTCAAGCTGGACCAATTGAAGAGCATGTTCTCGGTCCAAGGCATCTGCGACGTTCAGTCCCGCTCATACATACGTTACACCGTCGGCAAGCACGGCCTGAACATCGGTTCGTTCTCGCTGGACCACATCCGGTGAGCTTCGATCTCGAAAGATGGAAGGTCCCGTTCCGACCTCGTTTGACGTTCCTTCCCAGAGAATCCGATCCTAAGCGACTTCCATGCCGCTGGAGGCCGTTCCAGCCTTCTTCTGCTGCTGGATGTTGATGCGCGGGAAAGGCACCGGGGGAGGGAGCCGTATGTCCCTGGCCACGAGCATCGCCGTGGGGATGCAGTTCGGGACGACGGTGTTGTGCACCAGGTTCGCCACGTCCGCGGGCATCGAGCCTGTCTTGGTCCACTCGTCAATTACCGGCCCGACCTCACCTACCAGCACCAGCTGTCCCTCGATCTTGATGTAGCCCATGCCGACGTAGTTGGTTGTGAAGCGATAGTCGATCATCGCGTTGCCGTCAGGTTGCTTGTTGATCTGGATGATGCTTGAGTTGTGATCGACCCTGATGTTGTTGAGCTTCTCTCCCTGCTTTGAGAACCTCTTTGCCTCGATGACGCTGATCTCGAATCCCTGGATTTGCATCTTCACTGCCCGTTCCCTAATCAGGCCCATCGATTATAGAAGTTTGCCGATGTGGTATGAAAAAGATGATGGTGCCGCAGGCCGGGCTCGAACCAGCGACTTCAAGATTTCGGCTCCCCTTCGATGAGGGAACTTCA
>JACXTO010000017.1 GCA_016919565.1 Methanomassiliicoccaceae archaeon
ATAATAATAGTCCTCGCCCTTAGGCAGTGGGAGCACGATGTCCGGAGCGGTCACTCTTTGCACCGGCGCTTTGAGCGACAGCAACAACTCCTCGCCGATCCGAGCGGCGATCTCGGAGGCCAGGCCGCAGCTCTTCGGCGCCTCATGCACGATGACCGCCCGACCGGTCCGCTTGACGGACGATAGCACACCGTTCCAGTCCAGAGGCGATAGGGTCCTCAGGTCCAGTACCTCGCAGGACGTCCCTTCCTTCTCCGCCGCCTCCACCGCCCTCTGGATGGCTGGCACCATCGCCCCCCAACCGACCACGGTGACGTCCTTGCCCTGCTTTACCAGCCGCACCTTGCTCAATGGAAGGACGTACTCGCCCTCCGGCACCTCCTCCTTGAAGAGGCGGTAAGAGCGCGTCGGCTCCAGGAATATCACCGGGTCGGGGTCGCGGATCGCCGCCGTGAGCAGCCCCTTCGCCTCCAATGGCGTTGAAGGAACGACCACCTTCAGGCCCGGAGTCTGGCAGAACAATGCCTCGGTGCTCTCGGAATGGTGCTCCAATGCCTTCACGCCCGCCCCGTAGGGCGTCCGTATGACCATGGGGACGGTGAGCCTGCCCCTGCTCCGGTTGCGCATGCGGGCGGCATGCGAGACTATCTGGTTGAACGCTGGATAGATGAAACCCATGAACTGGATCTCGGCGACCGGGCGAAGGCCGTTCATGGCCATGCCTATCGCCACCCCTACGATGCCGCTTTCTGCCAGGGGCGTGTCGATGACCCGGCCCTTGCCATACTTCTTGAACAGGCCGTCGCTGACGCGGAACACCCCTCCGTTCAAACCGACGTCCTCGCCCAGCAGCAGCACGTTCGGGTCGCGCGCCATCTCCTCGTCCATCGCGGCGTTCAGCGCCTGGACCATGTTCATTACCGCCATGCTCATCCCTCCTTTCTGCCGGGATCGCGGCGATGGGAATCGAGCTGCGCCTTCAGGTCATCAGGCATTTCGGCGTAGGTGTAGGAAAACACCTCGTCCAGGGTCGGTCTGGCATGCTCCTCGGCCTTCTTCACCTCTTCCTCCACGAATTGGCCTAGCTCCGCCACCAGGGCCTTCTCCTTGACGTCGTCCCAGATCCCCTTCTTCATCAGGTAGGTGCGGAAGCGGGTTATCGGGTCCCGCTCCGTCCAATACTTCAGCTCCTGCTCGGTCCGGTAGCGCGTGGCATCGTCAGAGGTGGTGTGGTCGCTCATCCTGTAGGTGAACGACTCTATGAGCGTTGGCCCCTCTCCGCGCCTCGCCCGCTCGACCGCCTCTTTGGCCGCTGAGTAGAGCGCGAGCACATCGTTCCCGTCCACGAGGATCCCTGGGAACCCATAGGCCACCGCCTTCTGGGCGATCGTCTTCGACGCGGTCTGCTTCTCCCGCGGGACTGATATGGCCCACTGGTTGTTCTGGCAAACGAATACGGTCGGGGTCTTCATCACGCCGGCGAAGTTGAGCCCCTCGTGGAAATCTCCCTCCGATGAGCCGCCGTCCCCGAAGAAGCATAGCGTTACTCCCTTCTCGTTCCGATACTTCATAGCGAAGGAGATCCCCACGGCATGGGGGACCTGGGAGCCTACCGGGACGGATGAGGGGGTGATGCGCACCCCTTCGCCGTAGCGGCTGCCTTCCTCATTGCCCATCCAGTAGAGCATCGTCCGCCAGAGCGGGGCGCCCCGCAGAAGCAGCGCGCCGAGCTCCCGGAACGCCCAGACCATCCAGTCCGTCTCTTCCAGGGCCATGGCCGGACCGATCTGGCTGGCCTCCTGCCCTCTGCTCGATGGATAGGCTCCGAAACGGCCCTGCCTCTGCAATCGTATCGACTTCTCGTCCGCCATCCTCGTCAGGAGCATGGTGCGATAGACATCGAGCAGGCGCTTATCGTCGATCTTCGGTTCAAGCTCCTTGTTGACATTCCCGTCCTTGTCGAGTATCTGGAGCATCCTACCTTTCAAAGGGTCGTAGTCGTCCACTAGCATTTCATCAACCTCTAACGATGGAATTGAACGCCGCCTCGGCCCGGTACGAGGACCGGACGAACGGACCGGATTCGACGTGGGCGAATCCCAGCGCCTCCGCTGCTGCCTTGAGCTCAGCGAATTCCTCCGGCGGCACGTAGCGTGATACTGGGAGCTCCCCGTTCTTAGGCCTGAGGTATTGGCCAAGGGTCAACAGGTCGACCTTGGCATCTCGCAGGTCGGACATGCAAGCAATGACCTCCAACCTCTCCTCTCCCAATCCGAGCATGATCGAGCTCTTCGTGATCATCCGCGAGTCGTATGACTTGATCATCCGCAGCAGATCCAAGGACCGCTGGTAGTCGGCCTTCGGGTCCCTTATCGCCTTCTGCAGGGACTGGACCACCTCGATGTTGTGGCCGATGACGTCCGGCCCGGCCGTGACCACAAGCCGCAGCGCGTCCCAGTTCCCGCCCAGGTCAGGGATCAGCAGTTCGACGCGCGTCCGCGGCGATTTCGACCTGATAGCTCGGACCGCTTCGGCGAACACCGATGCCCCGCCGTCGTCGAGGTCGTCGCGTGTCACGGAGGTCAGCACAACATGATCCAATCTCAGCTCCTTCACGGCCCTCGCCACCCTCTCCGGCTCGGATCCATCGACCGGTGCCGGAGGTCGGTCGTGAGGGACGGAACAGAAACGGCAATGGCGGGTGCAGGCGTCCCCGAGTATCAGCATGGTCGCGCTCCCACGCCCCCAGCACTCGCCCAGGTTCGGGCATTGGGAGGAGTCGCAGACCGTCCTCAGCCCTTCGCTTCGCAGGACGTCTCGAACGGCCGCTACAGATGAGGCGCTGTGATAGCGCACCTTCAGCCAATCCGGCTTGGGAAGTTCAGAGGTATGGCTAGCCATTCGATATCGCCGATTCATTGGAGGTAGGGGTAATACTATCTTTCTATTCATATCCTAAGGAGGGCGCTATGGATGGACAACGGACCGGTCAAGGCATTTGGCCATCTGGCATGATTCGACACAGCATATAAATAGGGCTGCAACTTAATTGGGGCCGCTAGGCTTGACCGGGACGTTCGGCGTGTCCTTATACACCGCAAACCGTCGATAACGGGGGTGACAGCGGAGGACGACGTAACTGGAACCTTGCATGCCCAATCATCGACTATGAGGCCCTGTCCTACGGGGCCGGTGGCGGTCTCGCGGCGCAGCTGGAGGGTTGCGCCCCTGGCCCTAATCACGGGGACCGGGTCAGGCCCTGACGGGAGCAGCCTAACCGTGGACTACCGGCGCTCGAAGGGGAGCGGGGCTGAGAAGGCGATTGGACCACATGCTTGGGACCAGGCGGCAACCTCTGTGGCCTAGCACTCCACTTCAATCTGCGCAGCGAAGGCAATCGTTCTTCTTCCCGTGCAGCGGCTTGCAGCCCGTGATGATCTCCTTGCTGAAATCGAAGATCGTCCTTTCCTCGTCGCCCTGCTTCAGGACCAGCTTGGCGGACGCGTCCACCTTACCAACCACCGAGCCTGTGACGCCGACATCGTCGAAGAGGTCGATCACCTTCTGCGACCATTCCGGCTTGGCCGTGACCACGAAGCCGCAGCCCTGGTAGCTCTTCACGAATTGCACGAAGTCCGCTCCCTTTGGCCGGGGAATGAGATCGACGTCCACTGACCCACCTTTCTCGCTCGTCTCCAGGAGCATCCCCAGCGTTCCGATCGAACCCGGGTTGCTCATATCCTTGCCGGCATGCACGAGGTGCCTCTTGCCGATCTCGTTCATGACGAGCATCTGCTTGCGGCACTGCTCGTCGTCCTTTTTGCTCGTGGTGTCCCACGCGAACTCAAGCTTCTCCGGGAAGAATCCGTCCAGGTCCATGGCGAAGATGATGTCGTCGCCTGCTTCGGCCGTGTGGCTGTAGATCACCGCATGCCTCTCTGCCGTTCCCAGGATCGCCACATCGATGGCGTTGTAATGGCAATCAGGGTGGGTGTGACCGCCGACCACGGGAACGCCGAACTTGCGCACCGCGCGCTCCATGCCCTTCATCACCTGGCCGCAGACCTTCTCGTCCTTCATGGAGAGGACGTCGACCATTGCTAATGGCTTCCCGCCCATGGCCGCGATGTCGTTGATGTTGACCAGAACAGAGTAATAACCGGCGAAGAACGGATTAGCTTTGACGAGCGACTCCATTATCCCATCCGCGGCAAGGAGCAGAACGGAATCGCCATAGGCTAATACCGCGGCGTCCTCGCCATAGGATGCGAGGACCTCAGTTCCCGGGAGGATCGGAAAGAAGTTGATGACCTCGGAGATGAGCCGCTTCCTCGTCACCCCGGGATGGGAGCGTATCTCCTTTACCAGTTCGTCAAGATTCATGCGTCCCTCTTAAGCTCGTTATCCGGATAAAAAGCTTACCAGCGTTAATTTGCTCATGGTAACTCATCTTCAGACCGTCCTCTTGGCTGGCTTGTTCATCTTCTTGCGCATATCAACAATAATGGGGAGAAACTTATAGGAGTTATGTTCGTGCATGGCACACGCGCACCAATTATAAAGGCTGGAAGTTTTGCGGGTTCTCCCCTTGGATGTAGCATTGATAGACCCAATAATCATTCGGATCGCCTTGGAGCATTCTAGTACGACTATAAACCGTTGATTGACCTGGCTCAAGATAGAAGGTTTGTGACCAAGGTTCCATTTCAGATGCAGTAATAAGGTTGACTACCACCGTAACATTTCCCGCTTCTTTGCCAACATTCTTGATAGTATAGGAAAATTGGACCCAGAATACACCATTCGTAGAGCCGATGTGTATCGCACCATGAGAAACAATTTCAAATTTGACTGCTGGCGTAAAGACTCCAAATCCAACTAGTATTGACCCCAGGACAATGATAGCGATTATAAGCACCGTTAATAGGATTAGATATTTCTTAGGCGGGGGATTTTGCCTCTTTTCTATCGATGATGGCGGTGTATCGGCCAGATTGTTACCTTCGATAGTCCCAACTCCCAAGCATTTAGCAAATAACATTCATAAAGCTTATTCTTATTGAATAGGGAGAGAAGGCGAGAAAAGTTGAAAGGGGTTTGTGGGAAGTGCGAACGCTGCTTTGAAGCGCTTGCATCGTGCCGGTTTTACCCTGACGTTTTCGGGTAGATTCAAAGTTAAGCCCGTTGACGGCCGGACTCATCAGAAGCTCAATCTGGTCTGCTTCGTCTCCTTGACCAGGACGCCGGCGTCGAAGGCCTCGACAAGGATCCGTCCAAGAAGCTCCAGATAGTCTTCCTTTAGCTTGTCATCCTCGATCAGGTAAGCTTTCGAGCTGTCCGGTATCCTGAACCCTGACTTGGCCAAGGACTGCTTCGCCTCTTGCCTTTCCTCCTTGGTGGCCTCTCGGCCGGCTGGAGACTTCGCCCCGGCCTTGATCAGTTCGTCGTAGAACACCGGTCGCCTGAAGAGCCGGTTCATTGTGTAAAGGATGATGGCGTCCGAACGCTCCTCCTCGCCGAACATCTCCCGGGCCTTGATCCCGATCATCTCATAGACGTCCCTTTCCTTTCCCTTGACTGGCACATAGATCTTGGAGGGCGGAACCTCTCTCTCCCTGAGGACGTTCAGGTCGGTCATCGCCCTCAGGTATCCGGTGAGTATGAGCCTGTGGAGATCGAACCCCTTCACCTTCAGCTCTCTCGATATCGCGCTGATGGATTTGCCGTCCTCTTTGAGCAAATCGAGGATTACCGCTCTCAAATCGCGCTCTGGGTGGAACATCTGCTAACAGATATGGTAACAAATATGGTAATATTAAACTATCTTAACATCGTTATCCTGTTCATCAATAGATATCAGGTATGACTCAATTGTAGTTCAGAAAAAACCTTTATGTCAAGCGCACAATCGGTTTCTTTGCCTGCCTTGAAATGGGATGGGGATCCTAGAGAATAAGTCTGCTATTAGCCCTTATTGATTTCAAGCCCAGCTTGATAAGGTGATCAGGATGAGAATGACGGAGTCTTCGCCGGATTCGAAAAATGGCAATGAACCAGGGCTTATATGGTCCGATGACAAGGAGTCGACAGAGCTATCGCTCTTCGTACGCACGTCGGACGATGAGATCAAGAAATGCGACCGTGGCCGAATTTATGAGGCCTTGATCAGGGAGACCACGATCAGCGA
>JACXTO010000134.1 GCA_016919565.1 Methanomassiliicoccaceae archaeon
TCGAGCCAGCGGGCGAAGGGGTGAGGGTTGACTCGTGCGCCTACGAAGGGTACATGGTGCCGACCGAGTTCGACCCGATGCTCGCGAAGCTAATCGTTCATGGCAAGGACCGCCCGGAAGCGTTGCACCGTGGCGCGGACGCCTTGGACCATTTCACCCTGACGGGGATCAAGACCACGATACCTTACCATCGGTTGGTGGTGAGGACCGCGGCGTTCCGCTCCGGCAAGTACAGCACCGATTTCGTGAAGGACCATCCGCCCGCGGAGCTCCTGAAGCACGAGAGCTTCTCGATGTTCGAGAGCATCACTGAGAAGTCAGTGGTGAAGTGAGCACAGTGGTGTAGGTCGGACCCTTCGGCCCGAGCACGCTCTTCTTTAACAGGATGCTATTCACGTTCACGGAGCCGAATTCGCTGATGGCATATCTCTCCGCCATACCCCTGGCTTGATTGGAGGAACTCGGTACCTTGACCCTCGCCAAGGTCAAGTGCGGCTTGAATGCCCTCCCCTCCGGCTCGAATCCCAGCTTCTGCAAAGGGCCATCGAGCTTTGAGGCGATCATCGCCAGCGGCTCCGCACCTTCCAGGCCGACCCAGACCACCCGGGCGTTGCCCTTCGGCGGGAAAGTGCCCGAGCCGTGAAGGCGGACGGTCAGCGGAGCTATCCCGTTGCAGGCGGCCTGCATGATCTCGCCCAGCTTGGGGACCAAGTCCTCTTCCGTATCGCCCAGGAATTTCAGGGTGACGTGGAGGTTGTGAAGGTCGACGACCTTGACAGCTGGCTCCAATCCCCTCAACTCCGAATGGAACCGCACCAGTCCCGACAGCTCTCCCATCTCGACTGCGATGAACGCTCGGAATTTCATATGATCACCAGCTTCGCAATGGAATCCAGAATGAAATGCGAGAATAAAACAATGCTGAGAATAAGAGTATCAGAGGCGCTCTGGCCTCATCGTGATAAGATTATTTCGAGACACATATGGCGGAATTGGGACATTCGTCAGCGCAGGTCCCGCAGTCTGTGCAATCTGACTCATTAACGACTGCGATGTCATCGACCTTGATCGCTCCCGATGGGCATGCATCCTCGCACAGCCCGCAACCGACACAATCCTCTGCCTTCACTTTAGCAACCATTGCTAGACCTCTGGGCAGGGAAAACCGTTAACATATAAAACCCTTGGCATAATTACAAAATCGACTTATGTAACTCCCTCGACCGGTCGTCTCCTATTTCTTAATGCTTTCCTCGACCAACTTGCGTTCAGTGATATGCCCGATCAGCTCGGCGATGGCATCTATGAGAAGCCTCTCCTCCTTCATGAATGGCCCCTCATCGAGTTCCTCCCGCTTTTCCAGGTACGCGATGTCGACGCTGCCGACAATTGTATCGAACACCTTGATTGGTGAGGATTGCATCCAGGCCGATTTTTCGAAATTCTTTGAGCGGAACTCCTTGCTGCCGATCCCGATCCTTGCACAAGTAACCTCAGGATACTGCCAACTTGCCGGTAGAAAATCAGCGACTTCCTGATAAAGAGCCTCAATTGTGATGCCTTTCTTCTGGGTGATCTCGGACAATCTGTAAAACGCCTGTAACTCCTTTCTCCGTTCTTGGACTTGGTGTTCCATTTTTTTGCGTTCTGTTATTTCCAGGAACGTCACCACTGCCCCAACTAGCACGCCATCGCGTAATTGAGGGTACGACCTCCACTCAACTGGAATGGAGGATCCATCAGAGCGCCAAAGGACATCTTCTTCGTCATGCATCCCGACCCCTCTGGATAATACCTGGTAAATTCGACAATCATCAATGGGATAGGGCGTCCCATCCGAGTGTTTTGCATGGATTTGCCAATGCATGTTCTTGCCGAGCAATTCCTCAGGACGCTCGTACCCGAGCAATCGAAGACAGGAATTGTTGCAGAAAGTGCATTGGCCCTTCATATCCAAACCGTATATCGCCTCCGCTGTGGAATCCAAAATGAGGCGGAACATTTCCTCGCTCTCCTTGAGTTTCTCGTCCGCTCTTATGCGCTCCCGGATCTGCGCAGCCACCGTGGAAGGGTATGGGGGTTCGCCATGGTCGTTCTTGACCGCGTGCTCCAACCTTACCTGATTCTCGATCTTCAGCTCGCAGTAAGCAAAGAGCGCATCATAGACAGGAAACTGCAACCGTACATTATCGAAATCATCTTTGGCGATCTCGTGGAAGCCTAAGGCCAACGACTCAAGCCCCGCACCCTCAGGTCGGGGGTTCCTTAGGGTGGTATCAGCAGTGCGTACAATTTCTGCCATATCCAACAAGGCCGGGTCGTTTAGGCCGTATGCTCTGATTATCGCATCGAAGCTGCATCGCCTCTCCCCCTCATCTTCATAATGGTTCAATTCTGCTCCAGGAGTGTCAAATGGGATTGCTCCTTCTTCTCTTGCAACAATGAGAACGTGGTCCTTGGGGACATAAAGGAACACTGCATCAGGGTCCACGAATCTCTTGATCAACCAAGGGCAGGCAATCCTATCTACCTTGGCCCCCTCCCTTGTGACCCATTTCAAGTTCTTCGCCTTCTTGACCAGAGTATGGAAAGGGAGGGGTGTAAAACTATCCCCCAAAAAAGAAGAAATGGATTAGGCCAGCGCGCTCTTCTCGACTTGCTGAACCAAGAGGCTCTTCTTGGCAGAACCCATCCATGAGAGACAGTCTGGACAGACGA
>JACXTO010000135.1 GCA_016919565.1 Methanomassiliicoccaceae archaeon
CGAGGGGACGCTCAACCTGCGACTGATCCCGCAGGACATCTACAAGCTGGACATCCTCCGGCGTTCCTCGGGCACTCTGATCAAGGGGTTCGAGAAATCAGGTCGGACGTTCGGGGACGTGCTCTGTCATCTAGCAACGATACAGAACATCGAGTGCGCGGTGGTGGTGCCGACGCGCTCGCACTATGAGGATGTCGTCGAGATCCTGTGCAAGAACCACCTGCGCCGCACCCTCGGACTGACGGACGGCGACCTGGTGGAAGTGCGCATCTCCATCGCCTGATTCAGCCTTTTCTCAGAACGTGGTCCACGGCGGACTGGAATATCACTCTGCCATCGCCCTCGCCCGAGGGGTCCAGGCCGCTGCGGGTCCAGTCCGGATGGGTGATCCGGTTTACGACCCTCTCTGGATGCGGCATCAGCCCCATCACGTTCCCGGCCGGGTTGCAGATGCCGGCGATGCTCGAGATCGCCCCGTTTGGCAGCCAGGGATAGCCGGCGTATGAGCCATCAGGGCCGACGAATCGGAACACCACCTGGTCGTTCTTCTCCAGCCGGTTGAGGTAATCGCGCTCGTGCTCCGACGAGAACATCAGCTTCCCCTCGCCGTGCGCGGATGGGAACATGACGACCTTCCCTTTGCCAAGGTTTCGGGTGAAGGCGCACTTCCCGTTGTTCTCGTTCTTCAGCAGCGTTGGGATGCATTCGAAGCGCGCCGAGTCGTTAGTGTACAAGGCTGCCTGAGGCTCCCTGCTGATCGCCTCATCGAACCCTGGCAGCATGCCCAGTTCCACCAGCACCTGGAAGCCGTTGCAGATGCCGATTATCGGCTTCTCCTTTTCCACGAAGGCCTTCAGCTCATTGGACAGCGCGGACTTCATCCTCGCGGCCAATATCGCCCCGGCCCGGACGTAGTCCCCGGCGGCGAATCCGCCAGGCAATGCCAGCATCTGATAATCGGCCAGGTCCCGGCGCATCTCCTTGGGGCATTGATGGATCAATTGCTTGAGGTGCACTTTCTCCGGGCTAGCACCGACGCTAGCGAAAGCCGCCGCGGTCTCTTCCTCGCAGTTCGTGCCCTCGATCCTTAGCACGCACACCTTGATCTCGTTCGGTTTCAACTGCCTCACCCCAGCAATTTCCAAAGCGGTTCGGACCAGGCCTTCCGCAGAGCGCTCACCTCAACGTCCACGAGAACATCGCTGTCCTCGATTACCATCATCTTCCCCCCCACCGTGCCGATGCGGGCTGCCGGCGCCTTCATGCGCTGGAGGAACTCCTGCTCCCGGTTCCGGTCCACCTCCACCAGCCAGCGGGAGTTGGACTCGGAGAACATCTTGACGGCCGGTGCGAGCTTGCCCATCGCCTCCAGGTTGGCGTTCACTCCAATGTCGCCGCCGATGCACATCTCCGCCAGGGCGACCGCCGCCCCGCCGTCCGAGAGGTCGTGGCAGCTGCGCAGCAACGACCGTTCCATGCACTCGTTCAACGAACTGATGCCCTGGGCGAGCTGAGACGTGACGACGCCGGGCACGACTCCACCCTTGCCGCCGAAGATGCGGAAGAAGGCTGTCCCGGCCATCTCCTGCCTGGTCTCGCCGATCACGTAGATCGGGTTGCCCTCTTCCTTCAGGTCGGTGGTGACGCACTTACGAACGTCTGGCACCAGGCCGACGCCCAGCACCGTGGCGGTCGGTAAACAGGCGCCGATCGACGCCTCGTTGTAGAAGCTGACGTTACCGGATGGAATGGCCAGCGAGAGCGCGGAGGCGACGTCACCGATGCCCTTCACGGCGCTGCGGAACTCGCCCAATCGCTCAGGCTTCTCCGGGTTGCCGAAGTTGAGGCAGTCGGTGAGCGAATGGGGCATCCCCCCTACCGCCGCGATGTTGCGGCATGCTTCGTCGACGGACGTCATGCCTCCCTTGTATGGATCGAGCGCGGTGAACCAGGGGTTCACGCCGATCGCGATCGCCAGTCCTCGCCACGAGTCCTGCAAAGGCTTCAGGACGGTGGCGTCCCCCGGTCCGCGCAGTCCAAGCTTTCCTTGCATGGGCTTGATGACCAAGTTCCCTCGGACCTCATGATCGTAATAGCGGACGACCCACTCCTTGGAAGCGATGTTCGGGTCCGCCAGGAGCTTAAGGAGCGCATCGGTGAGATCGCGCGGCACCTGCGGGAACATCTCTTCCTTTAGGGAAGGTGGTGGGCTGACGCTCGACGGTCGGCAGTACTCCGGCCCCTTGGTCAGGAACTCCAGGTCCATCTCGAAGACCCTCTGCCCGCCGAAGTTGAGCTTTACGACGGTGTCCTTGATGACCTTCCCGATGACGGTCGCGGGAACGTCCCAGAGATCGAATATCTCCATGATCCTCGCCACGTTCGACTGCGGCGCTGCCAGCATCATCCTCTCCTGAGATTCCGAGACCCAGATCTCCCAGGGCGCCAGGCCCGGCTCCTTGGTCGGGACCCGGTCCAATTCCACCTCGGCCCCGCATCCGCCGGACAGGGCCATCTCCCCGACGACGCACGATAGCCCTCCTCCACCCAGGTCCTTCATGCCGTGGATGAGCCCTTTGGAATTTACCTCCAGGCAGGCGTGGATGAGCGGCTCCTTCATGATAGGGTCGCCGAGCTGGACCGCGCCTCGCGACTCCTCCTCCGAGGCGGAGCTTAGAACCGCCGATGCGAACGTTACCCCATGGATGCCGTCGCGCCCGGTCCGACCGCCCACCAGGATCATGACGTCCCCGGTCCCCTTGACGGCGTTCTTGACCAGGTCGCTCTTCTTCACCATGCCGATGCAGCCCACGTTGACCAGGATGTTGCCGACGTACCCCTCGTCGAAGAACAGGCCGCCAGCGATGGTGGGGATGCCGATGCGGTTGCCGTAGTCACGGATGCCGGCCACCACCCCGCCGATCAGATATTTCGGGCTCTTGACGCCAGGCGGGATCTCCCCCTGGTAGTCGATGGGGCCGAAGAACAGCGGGTCGACCAGGGCGATCGGCTGGGCGCCCATGCAAAGGACGTCGCGGACTATGCCGCCGATGCCGGTGGCTGCGCCGCCGTAGGGCTCGATGGCCGACGGATGATTGTGAGACTCGACGCGCAGGGCGTAGGCGTACTCGGAATCGAAGGCCATTACCCCCGCGTCCCCTTTCGCCAGCACGTCCGGGTGAGAGATATTGAAGATGTGCTCCCTGAGGAACACCTTGGACGATTTGTAGCAACAGTGCTCGCTCCAAGCCTGCCCGATCGATTGCAGCTCCACGTCGGTGGGGTGGCGCATCTTGGAGGCGAAGTAGCGCTGCACGACCTTCATCTCCTCCAGGCTCAGGTTCAGGCCCATGGTCGAGCTGATCTCCTTCAGCTGCGAGTCGTTGGCCGCTAGTATATCGATCTCAAAAAGCTCGAACCCGAACGGGAGCTTGTGCATTAGCGCAGTAAGGGACATGCGCATCACTTGACCGTGATATGGAACTTCTGGATCACTGGATTGGCCAAAAGCTTCCGGCACATCTCCTCGCATTGCTTCTTAGCCTCGTCGGCCGGAGCGTCCAGCTCCACCTCGAAGAACTTGATCGACCTTACGCCTTTGATCCCCTTGAAACCAAGAAGCTCCAGCGCCTTCTTGGTGTTCTGACCCTCAGGGTCAGCGATGCCCGGCTTGAGCTCAATCCTTATCTCAGCGATGACCACGGATGCACCCGTTCAGGGATGCATAAGTCACTACTTAACATTTAGGCGACTTTTGGCTCACGCCAGCAGGCCATTCTGGATGAACTCGCTCACCGCCTCGAATATCCCGCTCATCACGAAGCTCACCGCCACCGCCGCCAATAGCAACCCCATGATCCTGGAGAAAGCCAACGCCCCGCTCCGTCCCATGCGGTCGAAGATGCGCTGGGAGTAGGTGAGCAGGACATACGATATCAAGGTGGTCGCGATGATGGAGACGAAGACGGACGCGATATCGAGCACATCGCTCGCTTGGGTCGCGTAGGAGATGTAGATCATGACGGTGGTGATCGCCCCTGGACCGGCGAAAAGAGGGATACCGAGCGGCACCACGCCGATGTCCTCCTTGTCCATGGCCTCCTGGTTCTCTTCCTCGGACATCTTGGCGCGGGAGCGCTGTCCCTGCATCATGCTGAACGCCACCGAGAAGAGCAGAATGCCCCCGGCGATCTTGAACGCCGGGATGGTGATGCCATACACCAGGAACACATACTGCCCGAATATCCCGAAGCCAGTTAGGACGCCGAACGTCACCAGGCAGATCCTGATGATGATCTTGCGCTTCAGCTCGGGCGAATAGCCCTCCGTGACCGCTGTGAACAACGGGATGTTGCCGATCGGGTTCACGATGGCGAATATCGCCGCGAAGGTGGCTATCGCGAACTCGAGGCCCATGGCGCGTCGATGAAGCTCCGGAGATTTAGCCTTTCTCTTTCTCGAGCACCGTCTTCCGACCGAACGTGAGATAGCCAGTATGGCCGAGCATCTCGAAGGAGGGCCTGATGCCCGACTCGTGCACCTCCATGCCTCGTTGGATGTTCTCCAGCACCTCTATCTCCACGTAGCCGCGCTTGCGCAGCGCCCTCACCGTCGTCTCGACCTGATTGGTGTTCGGGAGGTAGGCGCAGAACCTCCCCCCCGGTCGGAGGAACTGCTCGACGTTATCAAGCGCGTCCCAGGGGTTCGGGATGTCAAGGACGACCGCGTCCGCCTCGATGTCGATCGGTATGTTGATTATGTTGCCCAAGCGAAGGTCCCAGCAATTCGCCGAGGCCATCCGCGAGACGTTCTTGCGCGCCCGGCTGGCCATGTCCTCGCGCACCTCGACCGAGATGACCTTCCCATTGGGGGCGACGGCGTTCAGCAGCGCCGTCGTCAGCGACCCGGAGCCGACGCCAGCCTCGATGGCGATGTCGCCGCACTTCAGGTCTAGGCGGAAGATTATGGTGGCCGCATCCTTGGCGGTGATGACCTGCGCCGCCCGTTCCAGCGAATCCATGAACTCGATCGCGCCCGGCTTGAGGAGAACGAACCTGCGGTCCGCTATCGTGATCCACTCGCCCTCGCGCCTGCCGATCAAGCGGGAGCAGTCGACCACGCCCAGGCTGCTCACCTTGGCCATTCCCTCGCCTAGCACGACCCAATGCTTCTTTCCCCGGTCATCGAGAAGATAGACGAGCTCACCTTGGCGCAGCATCGGACAGCGATGGGCGAAAGGATGAGAAAAGATTTGTGGAAGGTTTTCGTCTCTAGCGGAGCTTCCTGTCGCACTTCGGGCAGTCGAAGTCGCGCTCGCTGATCGCCGCGCCGCAATCGGGGCATCGCGGGATGCCTTCGATCTGCTTCACGTTCGATTTGGCCTGGGCGGCTCCAGCTTCCTCCGCTGCGGTCTTCTTCTCCACCTTGTCGAACTTGTAGGCTGGAGCGGAATACTCTGGCTTGGGCGGGTAGGTCACCTCGACCGCTTTCTTCTTCACCAGGAAGATGTACAGGACCAATCCGACAATGCCCAGAAGGAAGGCGATGACCACCCAGGCCGCCTTCACGTCCTTGCTCTTCCGCATGTCCATCAGCACGTAGGCTGCCGAGATCGCGCCGACCAGTAGCCACGCTGCTATTGCGATAATTAGCTCGAGCTGCATCCCATCACTGCATGCAAAACGCGCATCCGTTTATTAAAATGCTGCCCTGCTCTCCTCGCTTTCTGAACGTTTGACCTCTCCCTCGAACCATTCCATGGCCCGGATGAACATCTCCAAGGCAAGGTCGGAGCTCAGCGACGAGAGCAGAACGGTCCGGGTCCGGTTCGCATAATCCTCCGGTATGCTGACGTTCGGTATGGCGTTCAATCGCCTGATCAGCTCTAGACGTCGTTCTTTCGCATCGAACGGCACCTTGAGGTACTGGAAGTGCAGGTCGACCGCTCCGTCAGCCCGGAGGCTGAAGGACCAATGGGCGATGTCCCCGTGCTTGAAGTACGGCGTGACGGTCGTCACCCCTCCCACCTCGCGCCACCAGAGGCGCATCTCCGATTCGTCCGCCCAATCCATTATGCTC
>JACXTO010000136.1 GCA_016919565.1 Methanomassiliicoccaceae archaeon
AGGTCGACATTCTGGTGCTTCCCCGCCGCCACCAGCTTCGGGGCCATGATGCACATGGAGCAATCGTTGGTCGGGAAGGTCTTGTCCAGCTGGGCCATGGTCCCCCCGATGCTTGCTCTCTTCTCCAATAGGTATACCTTGAAGCCTGAATCCCCCAGGTCCAAAGCCGTCTGGACGCCGGTGATGCCCCCTCCGACGACCATGACCGCGCCGGTCTTCTCCGCCATTTCAGGCACCCCCGCTAATCGCTTTGTATTTTGGAGTCGATCCTTCTATGTGGTCCAGGGCGAGCATGTTCTTGGCCCTCAGCGCCACAACGTGGTCCAGAACCTGGTCCGTTGGCTGCCCGGTCTCCATGGCCAATTCCTTGACCGAGCGAGCTTCATGATCGCTCAATGTCACGATGAGGCTCTTCTGGTACTCGTCCTCTATCGCCCTCTCTATGATGAGGTCGTATTCCTTCGGGTCGAGCACCTCCTCATACACGTTCCCCTTGCCGGTGAGCTTGACCTCCTTGCTGGTCAGCGTCTTCGACCTGAAGCTCCTGGCGGCATCCACCGCCGCCTCCAGCTTGGTCACCAGCTTCGGATCCTTCGATACCGGCGTGGGCCCGAGGTCCTTCACCTGCTTTACGAAGGAGGTGATGACCTGGGAGTACCTCTCGCCCTCCGCGGCGGAAACCCACTCCAGCCGCAGCCTTCCGGGCTCCACCCCAGCGAGCTTGAGCAGGTTCTCGGCCAGCTTCACCCTTCTCTCAGTGAACAGGTTCCCGTTGATGTAGTGGCAATCCCCGATGTGGCATCCGCTCACCATCACTCCGTCCGCTCCATCCTTGAAGAGCTCAAGCACGATGTGAGCGCTGATCCGAGTGCTGCACATGACCCTGACAGCGCGGATGTTCGTGGGGTACTGGTATCTGCTCACTCCCGCTAAATCCGCTCCCGCATACGAGCACCAGTTGCACAGGAAGACGACGATCTTCGGCTCGAATTCGCTCATCCCTTGGCCTCCTGCAATGCCGCCTTGGCCTCAGCCAGCAGCTGCTCGTCCGAGTAGCAGTTCATGAAGATGGCGTTCTCCGGGCAAGTGGCGCCGCAGTTACCGCATCCCTTGCAGGCGGCGATGGTGACCTCGGCCTTCCCTGATTCGTTCTTCCGGATGGCGCTGAACGGGCACACCTCGATGCAGGTCCCGCAGCCGCTGCAGACGTCGCTGTCGACGAACGCGCTTAGCGCCTCCGGCTGGACAAACCCTCTTGCCAATGGGATCGAAGCTCTGGATGCCGCAGCGATGCCCTGCATGACCGCCTCCGTGATATCCGCCGGTCCCTTGCAGGTTCCGCATACATAGATGCCATCGGTGGCGAAGTCCACCGGCCTGAGCTTGACATTCGCCTCCAGGAAGAACCCGTCCTGGCCGACGGGCACCTTGAGCATCATCGAGATGTCCTTGGCGTCCGCCTGGGAGGTCAGCGGTGTCGCGAGGACGATCATGTCCGGGTTCATCTTCCGCTGCATCTGCAGTGTCTCGTGCCAATAATCGATGACCAGCTTCCCGTCCTCGATGCTCACCTGTGGAAGGTTCTTGGGGGTGTATCGCACCAGGCGCACCCGCTTCTCCCTGGCCTTGTTGTAGGTCAGCTCGTGCTCGATCCCGTATGCCATGATGTCCCGGTTGAAGATCACGATCTCGAGCTTCGGTGCCGCCGCGCCTCCTTCCTCCTCGCTTCCCTCCGCGCCTCCTCTCCTTCCTCTGCGCCCGCGCCTCCGCTCTCCGCCCTCGGCAGGCGCCTCCATCTGCGCAGCCGGCGCTTCGGTCACGGCCCCGGTCTCCTCCAGACCGAGCATGTTCTTGTAATTCTCCGCCAGGTTCATGGCGTTCTTCAGGGAGACGTTGCAGCAGATCCTGGAGCAGTAGCTCTTGTCCTGCCCCCTTGCTCCCACGCACTGGATGAAAGCTATGCTGCTCATCTTCGGCAGCTTCCTCGCCTTGACCAGCCCCTCGAACTCGGTAAGGGTGACGATGTTCGGGCTCTTCCCATATCCGTAGAGGCCCGTGGGGATGTACTCCTTCGTCCCCGTGGCCAGAACGATCACGCCGACCTTGTCCTTCCGCTCCTGCCCTTTGGTCTCGATGACGATATCGTAGTTGCCGACGAACCCATCGGCCGATGTGACCTCGGAGTTCAATAGCAGCTCGATGTTGGGGTTGCCTTTCACCCGGTCGATGAGGGGCTTGAGCATCTCGGCAGCGTCCTTCCTATCTTGGTAGACGGAGTTCAGCTGTCGCACGAAGCCGCCCAGCTCACTGTCCTTCTCTACCAGGCGCACCGGGAAGCCCTGGTCCGCTATGGACAATGCCGCGGACATGCCTGCGACTCCGCCTCCGATAACGACCGCCGCCGGGGTCACGCCCACCCTGGCCTCCTCCTGAGGCTGCAGCAGCCTGGCCCTGGCGACGCCCATGCGCAGCAGATCCTTGGCCTTCTCGGTGGCCTTCTCTTTCTCCTTCATGTGGACCCAGGAGCATTGGTCCCTGATGTTGACGAAAGTGAACAGGTACTTGTTCAGGCCTGCTTCCTGGCAGGTCCCCTGGAACAGCGGGGCATGAGTCCGTGGGGTGCATGCCGCGACCACCACTCGGTTCAGCCTGTGCTCCTTGATCGATTCCTTTATTGATGTCAATCCGTCATCGGCGCAGGTATAGAGGTTCCGGGTCGCGAAAACCACGTCCGGAAGGGTCTTGACGTACTCCGTCACCGCTGGAACATCGACGAAGCCAGCTATGTTCGACCCGCAATGACATATGAACACTCCGATTCTCTTCTCATCGTCGCTCATGAGGGCACCTCCCTTTGCACAACGGCTTCCATCGCCTTGGCGGCAGCGGCGGATCCCATCGCCACCGATTCCGGTATGTCCATCGGACCGGCGCAATAACCAGCCAGATAGACGCCTGGTCGGGACGAGCTGATCGGCTCGAGGGTCCGATCCAGCGTCTTGAAGAATTGGAACTCGTCCAACTCGACGCCCAACCTCTTCGCCAGCTCCACGTTGCCCTTCGCCGGCACCAGTGTCGTGGCCAGGACGACCATGTCGAATTCCCTCTGCTGGGACTTGCCCCCGATATCGAATGACACGATGGGATTGCCGTTCTCGGTCTGGCCTTGGACCGTGGCATCGGAGTTGATGTACTCCACGCCATAGTCCCTCTTGTTCCTCTCCACGTATTCGTTGAATCCTTTGGCGCAGGCTCTCATGTCCTTGTAGAAGATGGTGCTCTTGATCCCCTCGATATGCTCCCTTGCCAGCATCGACTCCTTGGTGGAATGCATGCAGCAGACGGAGCAGCAATAGGGGTGGCCGGTCTTCAGGTTCCGGGAGCCAACGCACTGGATGTAGGCCATCGTGGCCGGTTCGACCCCATCGGATCTCCTCTGGATATGTCCGTGTGTCGGGCCAGCGGCGTTGATGATCCTCTCGTATTCCATGGCGGTGATGACGTTCGGGTATTTCCCGTAACCATATTCTGTGGAAGGGGTCGGGTCCCAGACGTCGAAGCCTGTTGCCACGACCACCGCCGCGACATCGAATTCCATCTCGACGTCCTTCATCTCATAATCGATGGCCTCGCGCTTGCAGACCTTCTTGCACACCCCGCACTTGCCTTCGAGCAGGAAACGGCAGTGCTCCGGGTCGATGATCGCGACCCTGGGGACGGCCTGCATGAATGCCATGTAGACCGCCCTCCTGGTGGTCAGGTTCTGTTCCCAGGCGTTGGGCAGTCCCTTGGTGGGGCACTTCTCCAGGCACTCTCCGCAGCCGGTGCACTTGTTCTCGTCGACGTACCTCGCCTTCTTCAGGACCTTCGCTTTGAAGTTGCCCCTCGACCCCTCAAGCCCGACCACCTCCGACATCGTCCAGACATTTATGTTCGGGTGTCCGAAGCAATCGGCCATCTTGGGCGCCAGGATGCAAATCGAGCAGTCGTTGGTGGGGAAGGTCTTGTCCAGCTGGGCCATCCGGCCGCCGATGCTTGGCTCCTTCTCGATAAGATGCACGATCACTCCTTTATCGGCCAGGTCCAAAGAGGCCTGAATTCCTGCCACACCGCCGCCGATCACCAGTACTGAACTCTCCGTCTTCTCCATCTATGGGCTCCCCTTCAAATTCTCCGCAATGAAATTGCTGAAATCTCTGACATTTATCTCGGCCTTCTCCAGCTCCGCTGGCCTCTTCTCCATCTTCAGTAGGCAATTATAGTGAATGAGGCATTTCGGGCAGAAGGTCAGCATCGCGCTGGTGTTGGTACCTTTCGCCTCCAATAGCCGGTCCAACTGCATCTTCCTCGAGACCTCGTTGCAGTTCGCGAAGGCGTTTACGCCGCAGCATATC
>JACXTO010000137.1 GCA_016919565.1 Methanomassiliicoccaceae archaeon
ACCTTCTTGCTCAGCACTATCACCCGCGAGGTCAGCTCGAACGCTATCCCCAGGTCATGCGTCGCCAGGATCAGCGTCTCCTCCCGTCCCTTGAGGACGTCGATAAGCTCCCTTCGCCCCTGAGGGTCCAGGTTAGCGGTCGGCTCGTCCAATAGCAGGATCTCCGGCGACATGGCGAGCAGCCCCGCCAGGGCGACGCGCTTCTTCTCCCCGACGCTCAAGCGGTGCGGCGCCCGGTCGCGATATCCCTCCATGGATGTGGAGCGCAACGCCTTCTCCACCCGCGCCTTCACCTCGTCCTCTTCCAGCTTCATGTTCATCGGTCCGAAGGCGACGTCCTCCTGCACCGTCGGCATGAAGATCTGGTCGTCCGGGTCCTGGAACAGCAGGCCGACATGGCGGCGGGCAGGGCCGGGCCTCTTCTTGGTCAGGGGCTCACCCATCACCTCAACCGTCCCGCTGCTGGGGGCGAAAAGCCCGGCCATCAGGCTCAGCAGGGTGCTCTTGCCCGCGCCGTTCGGGCCGACCAGGGCCACCTTCTCTCCCTTGTCGATTCTGAACGATAGCCCATCGAGCGCCATGGTGCCGTCGGCGTAGCGATAGCTGACGTCCTTCAATGTCAGAGCGTCCAGGCCATCACCCCCGTCTCCACCAGGATCGCCAGGATGCCGACGCAGGCGAACGCTCCGACCAGCACCGCGTCCCTCGTCCGCGGCCGGCTGCTCTCGAACGTCCGGACATCGCCGGTGTAGCCGCGGCTTAGCAAGGCGTCATAGATGTTCGAGGCGCGCGCATTCGCCCTCACGAACGTCATCCCGATCGTCGCCCCCAGCGTCCTGAACGCGCGCTTGTCAAGAAGATTGCGGCCGCCATCGAATCCCCTGGCGAGCCTGGCGGTGCGCATCCTCTCCATCTCGTCCAGGAAGAGGAAGATGAAGCGGTAGGTGAACATGATGAGGTTCGCCATCATCTTCGGCATGTGCAGGGCTCGGAACGCCCCCATCATCTTGAAGAACGGGGTGGTGGAGACCAGGAGCAGGAGCACTAGCACGGAGCAGCCGATCCTGATGAACATCACCAGCGCGGCGTCCGCTCCGTTGGTGAGGAGAGCGGTCAAGGCGGCGAAGCCGACGAACGGAAGCGCCAAGGCGAAATTCCAGGCGAGGTGTCGCAATGGGACGTTCGATAAGGCCGCGATCGCCAATACGAATGCCAGTACGATCAGCAGCGGCTCCAGATCACGCAATAGCGCGATCACCACGACCAGGGACACGGAGCAAACGAGCTTGATCCGGGCATCGTATCCCCTCAGCCTCGACCGATCGGCGTACCGGTCGATCTCATCGATCCGCTCCAGGAGGTCAGCCTCCACTGTGTCCATGCGACGCTCGGCCACCGAGGCAGCGTGCGCCTGGCATTCACTTGGTCCCCTGTTGCTTCTTAGCAGCCCTGAGGTAACCGAAGCTGATGACGAGGACCAGGCCGAAGCCTATGATGCCCATTGCCAGCGCCGTAAAGTAGTCCGACCCGTAGTCCAGTGGCGCCGTCCAGACCGGCTGCTGCTCCTCGACGCCCTGCTCCTCCAGGACCGTCTCCAGGCCATCCGGTCTTCCATCCGAGACCGCGAAGAAGCCGACCAGCCCGATACTGAATGCAAGCAGGATCGCCAGGCTTCCGACAATGACCTTACGTCGCATCGAATTCCCCCTTGGCCTTTTCCTGGGCCATGCCAAGTGTCTCCGGTGCGACCTTCGCCAGGAATGCGATGACGCTAGTGGTGATGATCGCCTCGCCGATGCCGATGACGGAATGCAGCCCCATCATCGATGGGAGGGCGATGATGCCGTCGATCCCATAGCTCGGATCGATGGCGTGGCTGAGCGCCAGCTCGATGGCGCAGGCCGTCGCTCCCAGGAAGACAGCGGCCCAGGCGGCGACCGCGATCCCCGGCAATTTGTATCTCTTCGGCGTGAGCCTGATCACTCCCCAGGCTGCCAGGGAGCCGATGACCGCCATGTTCAGCGTGTTCAGTCCCAAGGCGGTTATCCCGCCGTCCCCGAACACCAGACTTTGGATGACCAGGATGGTGAAGATGATGGCGATGGCCCCCCAAGGCCCGAGAAGAGCAACGGCCAGGGCCGCTCCGATCAGGTGCCCGGTCGTCCCTCCGATGATGGGGAAGTTCAGCATCTGGGCCAGGAAGATGCCCGCTGCGAGGATTGCCATGTATGGAACGGTCCTGTCCTCCAGGCGTCGCTCCACCCTGCGGAACGCCAATGCGACGAACGCCAAGGCGATGGCCATGCCAGCTATCCATATCACCGGTGCCATCAGACCATCTGAGATATGCATTCGTTTCCCTCGATTAGCACGAATTGCTATTTCGTGTTATCAGGATGGATTGCGTCGTATAAATCATTTGGTGGTCGGGCGCGCGTCGGAACGCGATTTCTTAGCCTTTATCGTTGAATCGCGATGCAATGTTCGATGAGAACCGAAATAACCTTTCCCGCCAATCAGCCAATGTGACCTTGGACGAGCGTTTGAGGGCGATCGCTTCGAGCGAAGGTGTAGACTTCTTCGGCTATTCGGATCTCTCCTCGGCCAGAGAAGAGATCCTTGAGCAGGGTGGCGAGCGGGTCGCATCGTATCCCCGGGCGGTGTCCGTCGGCATAGGCATTCCTAACGAACTGGTGGAGCAGTTGCGGGACCGGGAACGACCGGGGGTCCGGGTGAGCTATCGCGCCCACGGCTATCGGGTCATCAATGCCCGCTTGGACATGGTGACGAGCAAGATAGCCTGCGAGATCGAGCGGGCAGGTTATCGCGCCATGCCTGTACCGGCCTCGGAGCGAATGGACAGCGCGCGCATCTGCGCCGAGTTCTCTCACAAGATGGCTGCGAACCTTGCTGGACTGGGATGGATCGGCAAGAGCTGCCTGCTCATCACTCCGGAGCGAGGGCCGAGGGTGAGATGGGGCACGGTGCTCACGGACGCTCCCCTGGAGACGGCTCAATCGAGAATTAAGTCCAAGTGCGGCAAGTGCACCGAGTGTGTGGAAATCTGCCCCGTCCACGCGTTCACCGGTCGGGCGTTCGCTGAGGGCGAGCCCCGAGAATCAAGATTCAATGCCAGGGAGTGCGAGAAGTACTTCGACAGAATGGAGGCCGAGGGACAGGTCTCGATCTGCGGCATGTGCCTCTTCATCTGCCCGCACGGAAGAAAGAAGTAACAACGCTTTTCATAAGGTGGAGAGATTCCACACCGAGGAAGAGCAATGAAGGTCATAGCGTTCAACGGCAGCCCGCGGCAGAACGGCAACACGAAAAAAGCATTGGA
>JACXTO010000138.1 GCA_016919565.1 Methanomassiliicoccaceae archaeon
GACAGTTGATGTCGGCCCGAAAGAGCACGGACTTGTTCTTGAAGTCGAAGTCGTCGAGAGTGTTGAATTCGAACATTTGCTCCCCTTTCCGATTGAATGAACCCTCACATGGTAGATTATTCTTTTTCCGCCGCCCGCATCGATTCGTTCTCCGGCAGCGCCTACTTGCCGATGCCCATGGCCTTGTCGGTCTTGCGGATGGAGCGCATCGGGTCCGTCTCGGACTTCATCATCGAACGGACGCAGTCCACGATCTCCGGGACGATGTCGCTCTCCTGATGGATGGCCTGGTAGTAGTAGAGCGTGCTCCCCTCCACCTTGATCCCGTCCTGCCAGACGATGATCTCCATGAAGTCGCCACGGGGACGGCCGAGGTCCCTGGCAAGCTCCATGACCTGGGCCGAGGATTTGATGCCATGCTTGCCGCTGACGAAGCGGATGCGCGGGACGTTGTCCCAGACGCTGAGGATATCGTTCTCCGTCGCCTTCTTCCTCAGCTCTACGGTGACGCAGTGAACGTGCATCATGGTGGTGGGAGTGACGACGGCCATGGTGCGGATGGGCAGCCAAGGCATGATTGTCTGGACGTCGATGCCGTGGTGGGTTGGAAGCTTCAGGCTGGGCTCGATGGCGTTGAGGGCCGAGCCCTTCTTGTCCCCAGGGTCAGCGCCGCGGCGGACCAGGGCCGCGAAGGCCTTGTCGATCCCGAAGACCCGGTCAAGCGGAAAGAGGGTCCTCACCAATCCAGTGGTGTTGCAGGAAACGACGCGCACGAACTGCGCGCCCCAGGCCTCTTGGTAATTGGCGAAGGCGTTGAACGATATGCCAGCGATGCCGTGTTCCTCCCCGCCTTGGAATATGGCCTTCACACCGGCCTTCTCGTAGATCGGCTTGTACTTCGCCCCGATGCCACTGGGGGTGGCATCGACGATGACGTCGCACTTGGGCAGCAGGTCATCAAGGGTGCCGGCCAGCTTGATCTCCTCCTTTTCGAACTCGGCCACGTTCTCCTGGGCGGCCGCGTAGAGAGGGAAGCCTTCTTTTATTGCCAGCCTGGCCTCATAGCTGGGTTTGGTCTTGGTCACACCGACGACTTCCATATCGTCCATGCGCTGGATGGCTGAAGCGGCGCGTTTGCCGATGGTGCCATATCCGTTTATTCCGACCTTAACTTTCATGACCTCAACACCCTTCGTTCAGGACATGATGATGAAGGATTATCTCCCTTACGGTGGAACTTTCGCAATGGTCATGCTTTCCATCAAGAGATCTGGTCTGAACAAGGTACGAGAAATATGAAAAGTGGAAGGGGTTTCGTCGTCAAGCTCATTTCTTCTCTGGAACCACCGTTGCCTTCAACTTTGCGATCGACCTTCCGATCAGAATCACAGCGACGATCGCGAGGATGGTTACGATTATGGCATAGATGAACAAACCGACCCCTGGGTCGCTTGTGAATACCTGACCGACGGCCCATTTGATCGCTTCGTTCCATGCCAACGCAGCTATCAATCCAAAGGCTGCGGTCATTAGAGCGGCTATAGTGTCCAGAACTTGTATCCGGAATGCTGTAGTTGCCATTTCTTTCCTCCCTAACTAATCCTTTAACAGGATATATCTAGATTGCACAGGCACATATAAAAATTTGGCGGGTTCGCAGTCTAGCCAGGTCGGCTGAAAAGGCGGAAGGAAAGTCACATTGGCAAGGCGGTTTGTCGATGTTTGTCCAGCTCGAATCGCACGTTGGCGTTATTCCATCATTCCGAGAGCCCTGCTCCCTCCTTCTGACTAATCCTCAGTATTCTCAGAACCGCCCCGGCCTTTTCCGTGCCGTCGCCAACTGTCGCTTGTTCAAGCATTCCATGCCCCCAAGCTCGCGCCCAGCTCGAATAAGGCAGTTTCTCTCGGAGCTTGCATAGCACGCATGCTGAAGAGCGTTCATCCAACAATCTTGAAATAGCCTGGCGGAGTTGCATTAGCCGTAATGAGCGATCTCATCAGCATTGGCCAGATGGGCTACTATGCCAAGTGGTTCTTCAAATCGAAGTTCGGCAAGAAGGGGCCATTGGTCAATACCATGATCATCAACTTCAACTGCAACCTCCGCTGCAAGCATTGCAGCATCTCCGGCAACGCGGACAAGCTGCCGACCCCCTTCCAGATCGATTTCGAGAGCGCCAAGGGGGAGATGGAGGAGCAATACAAGAAAGGCGCGAGGATACTCTTCTTCGAAGGCGGGGAACCGACCCTCTGGAAGGATGGCGAAAGGGACCTGCGCCACCTGATACAGGCCGGTAGGGAGGTGGGCTACTTCGTCATCGGCTACACCACCAATGGAACCAACCCCATCATAGAGGACAGCGATGTCGTCTCCGTCTCCTTGGACGGTCCTAAGGAGATCCATGACCTGATACGCGGGGAAGGCACCTACGACAAGCTGATGGCGAACCTGGCGAAGACGACCCACCCGAACATCTTCGCCAACATGACCATAATGAAGCACAACCTCGCGAACGTCAAAGAGACGGTGGAGCTCGTGGCCAAGAACGAACGGATCCGCGGCATCATGCTGAATTTCATCACTCCACCGCCGTACGACATCGCACTCATGCTGGAGGAGAAGAAGCAGGTAGTGGACCTCGCGCTCCGGATGAAGAAGCAGGGCTACCCGATCCTCAACACCACCAAGGCGCTGAGGGACATGCTGATAGAGGACTTCGGAGCGCTGTGCCAGGATTGGGTCTCGGCCTTCGTTCTTCCGGACCGCTCGCATTACGGCGGCTGCCCGATGAAGGGGACGGAGTCGTGCAAGAAATGCGGCTTCGACGCGGTCCGGGAATACCGCCTGATCGTGAAGGGGAGCCCGAGCTCCATCACGCAGATGTCGAGAAGGTTTGCATACTCAAAGAAATGACGACCAGCACCGCCTGGACGAGGGACAGCCTCAGGGCATCGAACACCGGGCGCATCTCCCGGGACTTGTCCTCCTTGTTGCGCAGGTGCCTTATCATGCTCACAGCGAACGGGAGAGTAAGGAACAGCAGCAGAAAAGTCCAGTTGTGGAGAGCTAGCACCATTACCAACCCATACAGCACCACCAGGATGCCAATCAGGATGCTCGTGACCTTGTCGACCCCGAAGCGGACCACCAGGTCCTTCTCGCCCGCGGCGATGTGCGCCTCCTTCCCTGACATCTCGTCGACTATGCGCATCATCATCGCCCCGATTCCGACGATGATGCCAACTATCAGCGCAGGCCAGGAGAACTGCTGGGCGATGACGTAGTAGCTGAAGAATGAAATCATGGCGAAGCTCGCGAGCACGTCCAGCTCGCCAAGTCCGCGGGCGCCGAGGTTCAGCGGGGGCGCGGTGTAGAAGTAGCTCAGGAAGAAGGCTATGGCGCCGAGCACGAGAACGATCCATCCACCATACAGCATGATGGGGATCGACAGCGCCGCCGCCCCGACCGCCAATAGGACCAGTATCGTCTTTCCCGCCTTGTCGGATATCAGGCCGCGATCGAACGAGTTTCCCTGCCAGTAGATGGAGTTGCCGCCTTTCTCCTTAACGACGATCTCCTCGAACGCCTGGTTCAGCAGGGTGAAGCGCAGCTTGTCCGCCCCGCTCTTGTGGTCGAAGTAGTCGTTGGACAAGTTCACGAACAGCGCCAGGAAGAGAACGTCAAGCGGGATGAGGAAGGCCATGAGCCATTCCTGCTTCAAGGTGAGGGCGAATGCCACGCCGGTGATGGATGCAAGGACGAAAGGCAATGTCCAGGCGACCCTGAGAACATTCTTGACCTTGTAGCTCAGGGAGTAGTGCTTTGCTTCCAACCTCTCACCTCGCCTCCGAAAGCGGCGAAGGGATTAAACTCCTTCTCTTGAAGTCGGGCGATCGATGCTATTTCAGATAGCCGTTCGCTCTATACCAGTCCACGGTCTCCTTCAGACCGTCGGGAAGGCTGTGCTTTGGATGGTATCCCAATTCTCTCCGGGCACGCTCGATGCTGTACCATCGATCGACCTGGAACGTGTTCATGGAATCTATCCTCCAGATGAAGTCCGGCTTCCTTATCAGCCAATTGAATGCCTGGACCGGCGCTGCGAGCGCCTTGGCAATGAGCACCGGAACATGCCACCTCGGCAGGTCCTTCCCGACTATGGAGGCAAGGATGCCATAGACCTCATCGTAGGTGTAGGCTCGCGAGTCGGTGATGAAGTAGGTCCTCCCGATCGAGACCTCTGGCTTCTCCAAGGCTAGCATGAAACCTTGGACGACATCATCGATGTGGGCGAACTGCACCCTCTTCCTGCCGTCGCCAATGACAATATTGGAAATCCAAGTGTTGGCAAGTGAGACGATGAACCAATACGAAACGTCATCCAGGTTCCTTGGCCCATAGATGCCAGATGGTCTGATGATGGTAAAATCGATCCCTTTCTTCCGATATTCTCGGACCAGGTTCTCAGCGCGAAACTTGGACCTACCATATTCGTAGCTGGATTCACATGGCGAGTCCTCGTTGGCTGGCGGTTCCGGGGTCGGGCCCATTGCCTCGGTGCTGGAGCAATAGATGAGCCTGTGGACCCCGTTCCTCAGCATCGCCTCCATGAGCAACTGGGTGCCCCAGACGTTGATGGTCTGGTATTTCTCCTTGCTCCCCTTGAATGAATAATAAGCAGCTAGATGGATGACGGCGTCCACGCCCTTCGTGATTCTATCGAGGCTTTCCGGGTCCGTCAGATCTCCCACCCGCAGTTCCGCTCCAAGCTTAGCAAGGAGGGCGGTGTCGCTATCCTTTCGTACCATCCCTACCACGACATGCCCCCTTCGGGTCAGTTCCTCCGCCACGTAGCCGCCAATAAACCCCGATGCCCCTGTAACCAGGACCCTCAAGCCATTTCCTCCTTGGACGGGGTCTCGCGTTGGTACACGGCATAGGTGAAGAGGGCGGCCATGGGAATTCCATCGTAAGGTTCGGTGGCGGAGCGCATGAACATGTCCTCGATCGGAACGAAACGATAGATTCCAGATGGCGTGAGGGACCAGAGCAACTCTTTCCTAATGTCTTCGGGCAAAGCTGTCCCCACGGTCTGCACCCTGTCCACGCCTCGGAAGGCGCTCATGTTGGGCAGCTGTGCCACGAACGCCGCCAGTCGGTCGGTCGAATCGAGCACCACCATCTCCAGGAATCTGCGGCGGCCGTGCACGTTAAAAGATGGAAAGGATTCCACCACCGCCTCTAGATTGGAGGTTCCCTTGCTCACCGCCAGGGTCCATGGGTTCTTCAGTGACGATGAGCTCATGACTTTGGAGCCATGGTACGTCAGGACCTTCTGTGCACTATTACGCACGAAAAGCGCATCGTTTGATGGTTCGACTGGGTACTGCAGCCCGATCGCGTCCAGATGATCGCGCACCTTGATGGCGAAGCGCAGCGATTCCGGGTATGGTCCGATGTAGAATGCCAGGGTCGGCGAGGAGCAGAGCTGCTGCTCGTAGAGGATCATGTTCAGCGCCAATCCCCTGGCCGCAGAATCGTCCGCCCTCGAGCCCCCTATCACCGCGATGCCAGTGAGGGGGCCGTTCACGAACAGCCTGGGGCGATGCTCGTTCTTCATCAGCTTCTGGCCGATCTCGCTGCGGGCTGGCTCACCGCCCCAGAAGTTCACCACCCCGAAATCGCCCTGTCCCAATGCCTCATCCAGCGTTTGGCTGTTATGCCCCATGTAGCTGATAGAGAGGGAACGCGCCATCAAGTGGGCCGCGGGGGACCGGCTCATCAATCCTTCCAGGCCGGAGAAGACCTCCACCACGGCCCGATAGTTGGAGATGGATGGCTTGAGCAGTGTGAAGTTGCCGGAGACCAAGGAGATGATGGTAGGGATGAGCGTCGGGATTACCGAGTTCCCTGAGGATATTATGAAGGTCGGGCCAGCGGGCAGATGCCTCATCCCTTCCCCCTCTCGCAGCTCGACGTAACCCTCTAATGCCTCCGCCCCGCCGACCAGCGACCCATCCAGGTTCGCTCGGATCTCATCAGCATCGAGCACCTTTTTCACGAGGGAGAACTCCAGGTCGATGAGCTTCTCGGGATATCCGGTGGCAACGGCCAGCTCCTTCTTGACCGAATCCAGCTCTCCGTCGATCATCCTCTGCTGCCATATCTCTCCCAGCATCGATACCACCTGCAGCCTTTCCTCCAACGGAAGATCGCAGAGCTCGGCCTGCAATTGCCGACCCTCCTTTAGCATGGCATGGAGGGATTTCGGGCTCAGTTCCTTCACCAAGATGCCTCCGTCGAGCTTGACCTCGATCGTCTCCAGCTCCCCGCCCAGATAGAACGGTTCGATGCTCATTGCACTCCCTCCTTGGCCGCCATCATCTCTTCCAACGTCCCGCCGCAGGCGCGCTGCAGCTCCCAACCCTCCTTAATCGTCAGCCTGCGCTTGAACTGGAACTCGCGACCGTAGTAGCGGTCGGAGGGGTGCGACGACATTATGTCCCCAGGATAGAAGCATTCCAGCCAGGAGGTGGTGAAGGGATTGAAGATGCTAAGGATCCCTTCCCCGTCCCCCTCGATCGGCTCAAAGGTTCTAGGGTCGAGCAGTAAGACCTCCGACAGCGGGTAGGGCATCTTGTCCATAACGCCATGATGGTCGATTAGCGCGGTCAGCGTCTCGGTCATTCCCAGCACGTCCATGAATGGAGCTGGTCTCGGCTCGCCCTTCTTGGTCTTGGCGGTGAACTGCTTGCGCGACAGCTCCACGATATTGTCGTAAGGCGGGAGGTCGGCGAAGCCTTTGCTGCCGCCGCCTGTCACTACCACACCGCCCCTTCCCAGATGGACCGGTGGAGAGCCAGTGGCCAGCTTCTGCACGACATATTTCGACCAGGTCAGTTCCTCCATCCTCTTGGCGAGGAGGTACACTCCCGCCGGAGGGGTGAAGAAGAGCTTGGGCTGCTGCTTGGCCTTGAGGAACCTCATGATGCGCTTTCGGTTGGGCTCTAGCTTCTGCCAAGGCTTGTTTCCCTCCATACCTTCCTGCAGGTCCATGCCGTAGATGAGCTCGATGCCCTTGGATTCCAAGGCCAGCTCTACGAACGCCACGAAGCTGAGGCGATAGCGCAGCTCGGGAGCGGCCATGAACAGGGCAATGCCTTCGTTCTGGTCCAATGTATCTCCGTAAACGTACTCGAAAAGCACCGCGTTTGCCTTGACCATGATGGCCAAGTCCAAGGGGCTGCGATAAAGTTTCACCGGGGCCCGCCCGGTCGTCCCGGATGATTGGAAGCTCTCCCCGTTCTCCTGGACGTCTTTTATCAAGAACATCTTCTGACCCTCCCCCCGCAGCATATCTGATGGGACTGCCAGCTTGGCTAGGTCCTCGATGCCCGCGTGCTTCGGGTCGATATCGAGACGGTCGAATAGATCAACGTAATAGGGATTGTGGCGGGCAAAGAACGACAGGCAATCGCGGGCCATCTGTTTGCGCATCTGGACTAACTGGTCGGGTGATTTCTTGAACAGGCTGTCCCCTTGTATAAGCTCCCAGATTCTGGCGACGTACGGATCTTTGAGGAGCGGGCTCTGGGAGGCGCGGTCGAAGATGTCGTTGACCGTCATGGCACAGCCGATTGCGTTTCAGAAACAAAAGGACGATGCTAGCGGCGACATCCTGAAGGGAGGTGACCATTTCCATGCCCAGAACAAGTATTTCGGCATGTGAGAAGAGGCCAGAAAGGAATAAGATGGGGCGCATCATCTTTATTCAGCATGAACTCTGAGACCATCAACGCGCTGAACTGCTATCGGCGGATGGGTTACGAGGACGTGAGCGAGGACTTCGCGGACGAGATCGAATCCATCCCGGACCAGACGGCGAAGCAGGAGTACGTGAAGCGCGAGGTGGAACGGGTCGGATCGCTGTTCAGGCGCATCTCCGAGGCCATCCTGGAGAAGCATAGCGACTCGGATTTCGAGGACATCGTGGTGGCATGCAAGGCGCTGATGGACCGGGACAGCGCCGGAACGGTGGTCATCGTCGGAGACGTGATATTCGACGAGGTCACGATAACGCCCCAGGCGGAGGCGATCAAGAGGTCCATCGAGCAGGTGATTGCGCACCAGCAGCTCGAGCTCAAGACCGAGTACGAGGTCCAGGAAGTGGTCTGGGCCCTGGACTTCGCCCTGAAGAGCCTGACAGACTGGGAGTTCGCCAGCGAGCAGATCGTGCTGGTGAAATACTGCGAGACCGGCGACCCGTGCTGAGCTCGCTGGATACCACGCGGGTCGATGCTGTCGCGCACCACATCATAGCGTTGTCAGCGGTTCACGATTAATCCTGTTCGAGCTCCTCGCTGTCGAACGCCGAAGGCTCCTCGATGACATGGAAGAGGATGCCAGCGGGATTGTTGATGTGGCATCTGCCCTCCCGCCCTTCCCAGATGACGACCTTCCAGCCTTGGGAGACGAGGTCTGCCCTCGCCACCTCGATGTCCGGGACGATTATCTCCAGGATCGGGCCGAGCTCCGGTCCTTTCTCGATATGGAGACTGATGTCATC
>JACXTO010000139.1 GCA_016919565.1 Methanomassiliicoccaceae archaeon
CTGGCCGACGTCCACAGCGACAGCGACCACGTCAACGTCACGCTTCTCCTGCAGCCAGCGAATAGCAACTGAAGTGTCAAGTCCACCGGAATATGCGAGCACCACCCGCTTGCGCTCCGACTTACTGGGTTTCATTGGAATCCCGGCTGCTACCCGGGATACGTTATTAAGGATTGCCGATACAAAAGCGACACCGTCGCTGCGCGCTAGTCTTCTTTAGGACATGATCGGCCAGGCTTCGCCGCCGTCCCCTCGAAAACACCCCTCCCCTCAAATGTCTAGTTTCGGTCATCACGTTTTATATGCGCGCCTTAATCAGCGGGAATCTAGTTTCCAAAGATGTAGGGAGAGCGTGAGCGTTTCCCCTCAACTGAGGAAGGATAGAGGAAAGGAAAAATGGTTACAGCGGCCATCATAGGCGGTTCCGGTTATACTGGCGGAGAGTTAGCGAGATTGTTATGTCGCCACCCCAAGATCACCTTGGAAGCGATGACCTCGCGTCGCTTGGCTGGGTCCAAGGTATCGGATGAGCACAGCTATCTTGAAGGCTTCGTGGATCTGAAGTACCAGCAGGCGATCGACCTCAAAGAGCGATATGACATCGTCTTCGTCGCCGCGCCCCACGGCGCTTCGATGGAGGTCGTTCCCTCCTTGGTGGAGAGGGGCATTAAGGTCGTCGACCTCAGCGGGGACTATCGCCTCTCCGATCCGAATGTCTACACAAAATGGTACGGGTTAGAGCACAAGGACGTCAAGAACCTCGACAATGCCGCCTATGGCATCCCAGAGCTGTTCAAGGACCGGATCGCGAAGGCGACGCTGGTCGCGAATCCTGGATGCTATCCCACCTGCACCTGCCTAGGCCTCGCGCCGCTATTCTCTAAAAGCGTTGTCGAAGACAAGGTCATCGTCGACGCTAAGTCCGGGACGTCAGGCGCCGGCATGGAGCCGACCAAGATGACCCACCATCCCACCTGCGCTTCGCAGATCATTCCATATAAGGTTGGTACTCACCGTCACTCTCCCGAGATACAGATGGTCCTGGAGAGAGTGGCCAAGGCCCCTATCGAGGTCGTCTTCACCCCGCATCTGATGCCGATCGTGCGGGGGATGCTCTGCACTAGCTACGTCCGGCTCAAGAAGGACATGGATAAGGCGTCGTTGCTCAAGCTCTATTCCGATTTCTATTCGGGCAAGCGTTTCGTGCGGATGGTCAGCTCGCCGTCCATCTCCGCCGTGGTCGGGTCCAATTTCTGCGAGATCGGGCTCGAACTGGTCGGGGCGAACACCGTCGTGGTGATGAGCACTTTGGACAATTTGGTGAAGGGGGCGAGCGGCCAGGCGATCCAGAATGCCAACATCATGCTCGGCCTGCCGGAGACCGCGGGATTGGACTTCCCGGGATTGGGGGTGTGAGGGTTGAAAGCGATCGAAGGAGGGATAACGTCCCCGTTGGGATGGAAGGCGACCGGCGTGCGCTCCGGCATCAAGAAGGACAAGTTGGACCTTGCGATGATCTACTCGGAGCTGCCGGCGAGGACCGCTCTGGCTTACACACAGAACAAGGCCAGGGCGGCACCGATCGAGATAATGATGCGCGACGACCCGCAGACGCTAAGGGCATTCGTCATCAACTCCGGCAACGCGAACGCCCTGACCGGCGAGAAAGGGATGGAGGATGCGGAGACCATGCGCGTCCTTACGGCCCAGCTGCTCAACATCAGGTCCATTGAGGTCGGGGTCGCCTCCACCGGGGTCATCGGCCGTTATCTGCCGATGGACATGGTGTGGAAGGGGATCACCGAGGCGGTCAAGCAGCTCGAGCGCGGCAGCGAGGCGAACATTGCGGCGGCGAAGGCGATAATGACCACCGACACCAAGATGAAGACCGTGGCCTGCCAGATTACGCTGAAGGATGGCACCCTGGCGACCATTGGCGGGATAGCCAAAGGCTCAGGCATGATCTCCCCGGCCATGAAGGTGCTGCACGCCACCACCTTGAGCTTCATCACCACGGACGCTCGGCTGGACCAGCCCATCGGCGCCAAATGGCAGACGGTCATGGACTCCAGCTTCAACGTGATCAACGTGGACGGGGACCAAAGCACCAACGACATCTCCGCCTTCATGGCGAACGGTGCGGCGGGAGGTTTGCCTGCCGACGACCAACCAGAGTTCTGGGGAGCGGTCATGTGGGTGGCGAAATCCCTGGCCAAGGCGGTGGTCATCGACGGCGAGGGCGCCACCAAGCTGATCGAGGTCCACGTCACAGGCGCCAAGGACGATAACGAGGCGAGGGTGGCGGCGCGTTCCATCGTCGCCTCCAACCTCGTGAAGGCGGCGATATTCGGGGCGGACCCCAACTTCGGGCGCATCCTCGCCGCCCTCGGCAACTCCGGGAGCGAGTTCGACATCTCGAAGGTCAGACTCAAGCTGTCGAACGGCAAGTCGGTGGCGCTCTTTGGCAACGGCGTACCACTGATCTCGCCCGGCTCGGCCGAGGAGCAGGTGGCAAGCGCCATACTGCATGAGAAGCGCATGGTGATCGAGCTCGATCTGGGGGTCGGCGTAGGCGCCGGCGAGGCCTGGGGCTGCGACCTCAGCTACGAATACGTCAAGATAAACGCCTCCTATACGACCTGAGGTCCGAAAATGGCAGTAATCGACTGGCAACGTCATCCCCAGGCCAAGAAGCTGCGGGGCAAGAAGGTGGTGATCAAGTTCGGCGGCAGCTCGATAGGCGGACCGAGCGAACTGGATCATTTCGCGAATGACATCTCAACCCTGGTCTCGCTCGGCATCAGGCCGGTCATCGTCCATGGAGGCGGGCCAGAGATCAACGAGGAGCTCAAGCGCCGGGACCTGAAGGTGAGGAAGGTGGCGGGGCTACGGATCACGGACGATGCCACATTGGCCGTTGCCATGGACGTTCTGGCCGATATCAACCGGCAGATAACCGAGGCTTTGAAGGAAGCGGGGCTGAAAGCGGTAGGAATCGCCGGCGGTGAATGCGAGACGGTCAGATGCAGGAAGATCGCGCCCGTCATCTTGAAGGACGGTGAAGGCAACGAGGTGAAGGTGGACCTGGGCAACGTCGGGGAGATCACGAAGGTCGACCCCAAGAGATTGAACCTGCTCCTGGCCTCGGGCTTCGTGCCGGTGATCTATCCCATCTGCATCGCAGGTCACGGCAAGATGATGAACGTCAACGCGGACACGACCGCCGCCCACATCGCCAAGGCCATC